>CAZDYT010000496.1:0-3692 GCA_964509395.1 uncultured bacterium | reverse complement strand
GGAGCTGGAACGGACACGGGCCGCGCTCGAACGGCTCGCGGGCCCGGAAGCGGCGGGGCTCCTGCGGGGCGGATTCTGGCGGAACTTCCTCGTCCGCTACCCCGAGGTCAACGATGCCTACCGGAAGATGCTCCGACTGAGCCGGCGGGTGGCGCGGGCCCTGGCGGTCCGTCCCGACGACCGGGGGCTCCTGGCCGCCCGTGAGGCGTTGTGGCGCGGGCAGTGCAACGACGCCTACTGGCACGGCATCTTCGGGGGCGTCTACCTGCCGCACCTGCGCCGCGCGATCCACAGCGCGCTCCTCCAGGCGGAGACGGCGCTGGACCGGGCCGAGGTCACAGGGGCAGCCGTGCTTCACGAGACGGGCGATCTGGACGGTGACGGCGCGGCCGAGGTGGCGATCCGATCGGATCGGTTGACCGTCCTGGTCCGACCCGCCGCCGGGGGGACGGTGACAGAGCTCGGGTATCGGCCGCTCGCGTTCGACCTCGTGGACGTGCTCACGCGGCGCCCGGAGAGGGCGCACCGGCGGATCGTGGAGGCTGAGCGCTCCGACGGCGAGGGCGCGGGCGTGCGGACCATCCACGGGACGTGGCGGCTGAAAGAGGCGGGGCTCGAGCGCCTCCTCGCCTACGACGCACACCGGCGGGCGAGCCTGCAGGACTACCTCCTCGGACCCGACACGGGCGGCCCGCCGGACGTGGAGCGGGCGTGGGTCGCGTTTCCAGCCTGCCGGGGCCGCGCGACGGTCCACCCACTGCCGGACGGCGTTGCCGTCGAGCTGCAGGCCGACGCCTCTGCGCACGGGACGCGGGTGGAGGTGACCAAGGTGCTCGAGGTCCGCGCCGGGGTCGACGGGCTCCCCGCGCGATACGTGGTTCGCGCGGCGCAACCGCTGGCGGCCCGATTCGCCGTGCGGTGGAACCTCACCCTCACCGGACCCGCCCCCGACCGGTACTACCGCGCCGAGAGTGGCGAGAGGGTCTCGCTCGAGAGCATCGGGGAGCGGGAGGGAGAGCGGCTCGAGCTCGTGGACGAGTGGTTGGGGCTGACGGCGCGGCTCGAGTGGAATCCGCGCGGCCGCGTGGCCTGGGCACCGGTGTACACGATCTCCCTTTCCGAAGCGGGGCTCGAGCGGGTGTGGCAGGGAGTGGAGCTGACCGTCGTGTGGCCCGTAGAGCTCGGACCTCAGGGCTGGGCCGGCCGAATCGGCCTCGCGCTTGAGGCTCACGCCGGAGCCGGGCGGTGAGCCCGCACCTCGACGATCCGGCGGCCTATCCCGCCGGGGATCCGCGGGGGTTGCGGGAACTCATCCGCGGCTTCCCCGGTCAGGTCGCCGATGCCGCGCGCCTGGCCGAGGGACTCCGCCTCGACGGAGGAACGCCGCGGTCAGTGCTGGTCCTGGGGATGGGAGGGTCGGCCGTCGCCGGAGACCTCTTGCAGGCACTCTGTGCTGAGCGGGCGCCCTTTCCGGTGGTCGTGGTGCGCAGTTACGGCATTCCCGCGTGGGTCGGACGGGACACGCTCGTCGTCGCGTCGAGCTACTCCGGCCAGACCGAGGAGACCCTGGCGGCGTTCGAAGCGGCGCGGAGCCGTGGAGCGCGCGCGCTCGTCGTCACGTCCGGGGGCGAGCTCGGGGCGTGCGCGCGGCGCGACGGCCATCCGTGGATTCGGGTGCCGGCTGGCTTTCCGCCGCGCGCGGCGCTGGCCTTCCTGCTGATTCCGCTGGTCGCGCTGCTGGACGGGCTCGGCGCGGCCCTCGGCGGGGAGCAGGTCCGGGAAGAGGCGGTTGCCGTGCTGCAGGCGCTCGGGGCCGAGCTGGTGCCGGAGATCCCCGTCGCCGAGAACCCGGCCAAGGCACTGGCCCTGAAGCTGGCCGGGCGCGTCCCCGTCGTCTACGGGACGGATGCGACGGGGCCGGTCGCCTACCGCTGGCGGACGCAGTTCGAGGAAAACGCCAAGGTGCTGGCGCTCTCCGGCGTCCTGCCCGAGATGAATCACAACGCGGTCGAAGCGTGGGGCGGCGGGTCGGGGACGGCGTGGGCGGTCGTCTTGCTGCGGGACCGCGGCGAGCATCCGCGCGTGGCGCGTCGCGCCGCGCTCACCCGGGCGATCGTGGAGGCGCGGGCCCCGGTCCACGAGGCGTGGGCGCGTGGCGAGGGACTCCTGGCCCGCCTGCTCTCGCTCGTGCTGCTCGGGGATTGGACGAGTTACTACCTCGCGGTGCTGCGTGGCGCCGACCCGTGGGCGGTCGGGATCCTGGAGGAGTTCAGGCGACGCATGATGGCGGCGCCGTGACCACGATCCGGAAGTGCGCGCACAGCCAGGCCCAGGCGCCGATCGTGCGATCCGTGGTCGCGTCCTTCGCGCGGATCGGGGTTGAGGCGGCGCGCGCCGCTGTGCTACACTACCGCGGTTTCGGGCTGACGCATCGAGACGGCGACTGAGGAGGCGGAGATGGCGCACGACGAGTACCTGTTCACGTCGGAGTCGGTCACCGAGGGACACCCCGATAAGATCGCGGACCAGATCTCCGACGCGGTGCTGGACGCGATCATGGAGCAGGACCCGACGGGTCGCGTGGCGTGCGAGTGCCTCCTCACGACCGGCCTGGTCGTCGTCGCCGGCGAGATCACCACCTCCTGCTACGTGGACATCCCGCGCATCGCGCGCGAGACGATCAAGAGCGTGGGATACACGCGCGCGAAGTACGGGTTCGACTACGAGACCTGCGGCGTGATCGTCTCCATCGACGAGCAGTCGTCGGACATCGCCATGGGAGTGGACAAGCTCGGCGCGGGGGACCAGGGGCTCATGTTCGGCTACGCGTGCACGGAGACGCCCGAGCTGATGCCGGCGCCGATCACCCTCGCCCACGCCCTCGTCCGCCGGCTCTCGCAGATCCGACGCGAGGGAAGCCTCCCCTACCTCCGACCCGACGGCAAATCGCAGGTCAGCGTTCGGTACGTCGACGGCAGACCCGTCCGGGCGGAGACCGTGGTCATCTCCGCTCAGCACAGCCCGGAGGTCACCCTCGAGCAACTGCGGGCCGAGATCATCGAGCACGTCGTGCGCCCGACGATTCCCCCGGCGATGTTCGACGAGAAGCGCATCACCTACCACATCAATCCCACGGGGCGCTTCGTGATCGGCGGGCCCCAGGGGGACACGGGCCTCACCGGGCGGAAGATCATCGTGGACACCTACGGCGGTTCGTGCCCGCACGGGGGTGGAGCCTTCTCGGGGAAGGATCCGACGAAGGTGGATCGGTCCGCGTCCTACATGGCCCGCCACGTCGCCAAGAACATCGTGGCGGCCGGGCTGGCCGGCCGCTGCCTCGTCCAGGTCGCCTACGCCATCGGCGTGGCCGACCCGGTCTCCATCATGGTGGACACCTTCGGCACCGGCAAGGTGTCGACCTCGAAGCTTGAGCAGATGATCCGTCGGCACTTCGACTTCACGCCGGCGGGCATCATCAAGTACCTCGATCTCCGGCGGCCGGTCTTCCGCAAGACGGCCGCCTACGGACACTTCGGTCGCAACGAGCCCGAATTCACCTGGGAGCGAACGGACCGGGTCAAGGACCTCCGAGAGGACGCAGGGCTCTAGACTCCTTGAAGCACCCAATTCCGTGGTCAACGAGTCGAGTTTCATCGCATCGCCCGACCACCTCGGGCCGCGGCCCTAGCCCT
>CAZDYT010000495.1:0-3698 GCA_964509395.1 uncultured bacterium | reverse complement strand
CCTTTCGGGCTGGTGACGTCATGCTACCACAGCACCTGCTGCGATGAACGCCTCATGATAGGGGCCGCTGGAACCGACGCGTTGGCGCCCTCTTGTCGCCGTCGCGCGATCCTGTCATAGTATGCTGCGCGCCGAGTCCCTCGGCGTCTCGCGTCGGGAGGATTCCGAGTTGGTCCCATGAGCGCATCCGGTGGCGCGGCGGGAGCGAGCGTCTCGCTGCCGCGGCCCGGCGTGCCACGATGTCCGTCTGACTGGCGAAAGGAGACGGGGATGAACACGTTCACGGTCGCGTCGGCCCGTCGGGTGGTGTTGTGGATCCGGACGAGGCGTCATGCCCTGGGACCGGCGGCGACTCTGATCGCGCTGGGACTCGTCGGCGCACTGCTGGCGCTCGACACCGGTCCCCTCGCGCGGACGGCGGCCGCTCAGGAGAAGACCCTGGTCGTCGGGTCGAACTTCATCATCAAGAGCCTGGATCCGGGCCGGACAGTCGAGACCACGAGCAACATGATCAACCACGCGGCCTACGACTCGCTGGTCACGTTCGACGGCGAGGACCTGACCACCCCGAAACCGTCCCTGGCGACGGAGTGGAAGCTTTCCGAGGACGGGAAGACCTACACGTTCAAGCTGCGGCGGAACGTCCGGTTCGCGAGCGGCAATCCGTTCACCTCGGCCGACGTGAAGTGGTCCTTCGAGCGCGTCCAGCATCTCAAGAGCAATCCCGCGTTCCTTCTCAGTTCGGTGGAGGAGATCCAGACCCTCGATCCGTACACCGTCGTGCTCAAGCTGAAGGCGCCGAACCCGGCGCTACTCCCGATCCTGTCGAGCCCGAGTCTCGGGGCGGTCGACAGCAAGCTGGTCACGGAGCACGGGGGCGACGCGAGCGTCGACGCGAAGGACAAGGACAAGGCCGAGAGCTTCTTGAACGGTCAGTCCGCGGGGACGGGAGCGTACATCCGGGAGCGGTACGTTCCCGAGCAGGAGGTGGTGCTGGTCAAGAACCCGCAGCATTGGCGCGGTGCTCCCAAGCTCGACCGCATCGTGATCCGGAACATCACCGAGCCGGCGACCCAGAAGCTCCAGCTCGAGCGCGGCGACCTCGACATCGCGACCGGCCTGGACCAGGACCAGCTCAGGGCGCTGCGGAGCAGCGCGGGGGTGGCGACCAGGACCAGCCCCGCCGCGACGACGTTCTACGTGCTCATGAACGTGAACCCGCAGGTGGGAGGCCCCTTCTCCAACCCCAAGGTGCAGCAGGCCGTGCGCTACGCCCTCGACTACCAGGGCATTCTGACCATCGCGGGTCCGGGCGCCGTCCGGCTGGCCGGCGTCATCCCGACCATGTTTCCGGGATCCCTGGATCCGCAGCAGGCGATCCGGACCGATCGGAACAAGGCGAAGGAGCTTCTGAAGGAGGCGAACCTCGGCGAGGTCAGGGGCGCCATCACCTACAGCAGCGACTCGACCATCTGGGGCGTGCAGGTGAGCCTGCTGGCCCAGAAGCTCCAGGCCGACCTGAACGCGGTGGGCATGCAGATCACGCTGAACGGCCTGCCGAGGACGACGGCGCTGCAGCTCTACCGCGACGGGAAGAACCAGATCGGAGTCTGGAGCTGGGCGGCCGACTACCCGGACGGCAGCGACTTCCTGGTCTACGGTCCGGGGCGGACGGTCGGCAAGCGCGCCGGGTGGCTGCCGGGCGCGAGCCCGGAGGCCCGGGAGCTGGCCGAGCTGGCGGGCGCGGCCGAGATGGAGGTCGATCCCAGCAAGAGCGCCGCCCTGTACCGGCGCTTCGACGAGCGGCTGGGCCAGGTCGGGCCGTATGCGCCGCTCTTCCAGCCCGCGGTCCCCTACGCCTTCCGGTCGAACGTCAAGGGGGTCACCTTCAACAGCGTGTGGGGGGTCGACTTTTGGACCGTGAGCAGGTGAGGCACCCCGCGCGAGCGCGACGAGGGTAACCGCGCGGCTGGCGCCGGCGGACGAGGTTCCAGCGGCGTCGACGGTCCCGGAGATTCCCCGCTGACCGGACTTCGCGTCTTCATCGCCCGGCGGGTCTTGCTGCTCGGGCCGATGCTGCTCGGCATCACCTTCCTGAGCTTCGTTCTGTCGCACGCCGTGCCGGCGGACCCGGTCACCGCCAACCTCGGCGAGCAGGCCGCGGCCGATCCGGCGGTCGTGGCCGCGTTCCGCAAGCAGTGGGGGCTCGACCGCCCGCTCCACGAGCAGTACGGGATCTACGTCTGGAACCTCCTGCGCGGCAACCTGGGGACGTCGATCTCGACGCGGCAGCCGGTCCTCCTCGATCTCCAGCAACACTTGCCCGCCACGATTGAGCTCTCCCTGGTAGCCATGGCGCTGAGCATCCTCCTGGGCGTCCCGCTCGGGCTCCTCTCCGCGGTCAAGCGGGACAGTCTGCTGGACCAGCTGATGCGGGTCGCCTCGCTGGTGGGCGTGTCGATCCCCGTGTTCTGGCTGGGACTGGTGGCGCTGCTCGTCTTCTATGCGCACCTGGGCTGGGCTCCGGCGCCGGGCCGGCTGAGCGCCACGCTCTTGGTGCCGCCGCTCGTAACGGGCTTCCTCCTGATCGACTCGCTGCTGGCGGGCCGCTACGACGTCGCGATCGACACGCTGCGACACCTGGTGCTGCCGGCCCTGGTTCTCTCGACCTACAACCTCGGCGTCCTGGCTCGACTCATGCGGGGCAACACGCTGGAGGTGCTGGGCGAGGACTACGTGCGCACGGCCCGCGCCAAGGGGCTCGACGAGCGGACCGTCCTGCTGCGACACGCGGCGCGGAACGCGCTCATCCCCGTCGTGACGGTTATCGGTTTGAGCTTCGGCCGCCTCCTCTCCGGAGCTGTGATCATCGAGAGCGTCTTCGCCTGGCCGGGCCTGGGGCTCTACGCGTTCCGCAGCGCGACGTCGCTTGACTTCCCGGCGATCATGGGCGTCGGCATGGTCGTCGCGACCGTCTACGTCTGCGTCAACCTGCTGGTGGACGTGGCCTACGGCTTCATCGACCCGCGGATCCAGGTCGGAGGGTAGGGCGGGGATGGACCTGGTCCTCGACGCACCCGGACGCGTCCGGGCGACCCGGCGGTCGGCCTGGATGCGCGCGATCCCGTCGCCCTTCCGGCGCTCGCCGCTGGCCATCACGGCCCTGGGCGTGGTGGGGCTGTGGGCGGTGCTGGCGGCGACGGCGCCGGTCGTGGCGCCCTACGAGCCCCTCCAGCAGGACATCGCGGGTCGGCTCGCGCCGCCCACCGCGGCCCACTGGCTGGGCACCGACGCCCTGGGGCGGGACATCCTCAGTCGCGTCCTGCACGGGGCGCGCATCTCGATCCCGGTCGGCGTCGCGGCCGTGGCCCTCGCGGCGCTCCTGGGCACGCTCGTCGGCGGTGTCGCCGGGTTCGTCGGCGGTGCGGCCGACGAAGCGATCATGCGGGCGACCGACCTCATCCTGGCGTTTCCGACGGTCATCCTGGCCCTGGTGATCACGGCCGCCCTCGGCGCGGGGATCCGCAACGCCGTGATCGCCATCATGATCGCGTGGTGGCCGACCTACGCCCGGCTGGTCCGCGGGCTCGTGCTGTCGGTGCGGGAGCGGGAGTACGTGCAAGCGGCCTACTCGATCGGCGCGTCCGACCCCCGCGTGCTGCGCCGCTACATCTTGCCGAACACGGTCTCCTCAGTCG
>CAZDYT010000494.1:0-3701 GCA_964509395.1 uncultured bacterium | reverse complement strand
GTGGAGGTAGTGATTGCCCACCTCGTGGTGGCCCGCCCGAATTCTCGCCACCAAATGCGGATTCGCTGCGGCACGCTCCCCGATGAGGAAGAACGTGGCGTGCGCGTCATGCCTCGCGAGGATCGCGAGTACCTGTGGTGTGTACGTCGGGTGGGGCCCATCGTCGAAGGACAACGCCACCAGAGGATCAGCTGTGGGCACACGCCAGACGAGGCCTGGCACTAGCCTGGATTTCCACGGACCCCTGTTGCCTTAACACCTGCGCTGGCGCCCTGGCCCAAGGGCGGTCGCGCCGGCTGGAACTGCCGGCCGCCGATGTCGGCGCCGGACGAGCTGTAACTCCCTTCGGGCTCCGTTTCCTTCCGCAAGGGTGGGCTGCGGTGGCGCCGAGGTCGGTTAGGCAGATGGTGCGCTGATAAGCCATCCGGCACAACAGCTCTTCAGAGCCCCCCGGAAGCGACTGCCGGCCCAGGCTCCGTGCCGGGCCGCTGGTTTCGAGCCGTTTTCCGCAGACCGGACGCGACCCAGGCCATGAAGTTGCAGATTGTGCTTGACCCCGGAGCTTGGTATTAGTACCGTACGAGTATGCCTATCGGAGCACCAAAAGAGCTAACGGAATGTCGTCGGTTCTTCCTCGAGCCCGATGGCCCCAAGCATCGGATGTACGAAGCTCTGCGCGCCTATTTCGTGGAGGGACTACCCTCGGCCAAGGTGGCAGAGACCTTCAACTACACCCCCGGCTCGTTCCGGGTCTTGTGCCACCAGTTCCGCCGCGATCACGAACCCGCGTTCTTTACGAGGGGACTACCGGGCCCGCGGACCCAGCCCAAGAAGTCGGCCGCGCGCGACCTGATCGTCGAGCTTCGGAAGCAGAACCATTCCGTCTACGAGATCAGCCAGGCGCTCAAGGACCGGAAGGTCGCGCTGAGCCCCACGGCCGTGCGCGAGGTCCTGAAGGAGGAGGGGTTCGCAGCCCTGCCCCGGCGCCTCGATGACGAGCGACCACACCGTCTCGGCCCCACCCCGGAGCCAGTCGCCGACGTGCGCTCCTTCGCGCTCACGCCACGCACGGTGACCACCAGTTGCGGCGGGCTCTTCCTCTTCGTGCCGGACATCATCGCCCTCCAACTCGACAAGCTGGCCCGCGGTGCCCAGCTCCCGGGCTCCATGATGATCCCCGCCGAACACGCCCTGCGGGCCTGTCTGGCACTCAAGCTCTGGTGCGTCGAGCGGCGCAGCCATGTCATGGCCCTGGTGGCCGATGAAGGCCTCGCCCTCTTCGCCGGCCTCAACTCCATCCCAAAGAAGAGCTACCTGTCCGAGTACTCCTCCCAGATCCATCCCGCCAAGACCGCCCGTCTCCTCGCGACCTGGCACCGGCTCGTGGAAGGGGCGCACCTCTTCTCCGGGGATTCCTTCAACCTCGACTTCCACTCCGTCCCCTACTACGGCGAAGACCCGGTCGTGCAGCGCCACTACGTCTCTGCACGGAGCCGCCGCCAACCGAGCGTCCTCGCTTTCCTGGCCCAGGACGCGGAGGGGCGCGCCTTCTGCTACTCCAACGCCAACCTCCGCAAAGGGGAGGAAGCCGAGGAGATCTTCCGGTTCATCAGCTTCTGGAAGCGCACCCACGGCCAGAACCCTCGGCATCTCGTCTTCGACTCCCGCCTGACCACCTACCCCAGCCTGACCAGGCTCGACACGATGGGAATCACCTTCATCACCCTTCGCCGCCGAACGGCCAAGCTCCTTCAGGAGATTGCAGGCCTACCACGATCAGCGTGGCGCACCATCGAGCTCGACGTCCCCACCCGGAAGTACAAGACGCCCAGGATTCATGAGACGACCGTCGATCTGGCCGGTGGTACGTTCCGCCAGATCTTCATCCGCGACCTCGGCCACGATGAGCCGACACTCCTCCTCACCAACGACCGCAAGACCTCGGCCACCAAGCTCATCACCCGCTACGCCCAGCGGATGCTCATCGAGAACGCACTCTCGGACGCGGTCCGCTTCTTTCACATGGACGCCCTCTCCTCGGCTGTGGGTCTCAAGGTCGACTTCGACATGACCCTCCTTGTCGTCGCCAGCGGCCTCTATCGCCTCATGGCCAAGAGAATGCGCGGCTACGCCGACGCCCAAGCACGCCAGATCTTCCGCGACCTGATCGATACTCCTGCCGACGTCACCGTGGGTGAGAAGGAGATCGTGGTGGCTTTCCATCGCCGAGCGCACCTCCCGATCATCCTGGCTTCCGGGCTCCTCGATAAGCCCGTCCAGGTGCCTTGGTGGCGGGGCCTACCCCTTCGCCTGACCGTCAGCTCGGGTGGCCGCCGTTAGGTGGATCTCGGTCCGTGGAAATCCAGGCTAGCCAGTTCAGGATACTAAGTGTTGTGCGGCCACTGCGTGGTGAGAGGAGGCAGATGATGCGCGCAAGCCTGGCGCTCGCCGCGGCGGTTCTGTCCGCGTGCACAAGCCCTACACCCCGGTCGCGCCTCGAAGGCATGGGAGTAGAGGATCGGGTTCGGTGGGAGGTGCTTCAGGAGGCTCTTCGACCGCTACCAGTGACGGGCGTGTGCGTGTCGGTTGCGCAGCAGGTGCTGAGTGCTCACGCGGCGGTCCAAGGGCGGGCATGCGGCTCAGCCCTGGAGGACATCAATGGTGCCACCGAGGATCCGTCGCCCGACTTGTTGCGCGAGCTTGGGTGGGCTGCCTGCGGCAGCGGGGCCAGGCAGCAAGTTCGAGTGGGGCCAGTATGCCGACTGCCCGGGGTTCGGCCCAGACTCCAGGTCACCGTGAGCGACGGCGCGGAGTTCCCGACGATCTACCGCTGTACGCTTGAGCGGCAGGCAGAGGTATGGGGTAACACGCAGTGCTACATCGCTCTGCAATCCTGACTGACCAGAGAGGACCCGTGCCGCACAACAACTGCATGAACCTGACGGGGCCTTCGGCTAACGGCCTCCAGGCCCCGCAGGTTATGCAGGTGTTCTGCGGACCTCACCGATGCGCGAGGAGATCTTCAGGCGGCACGACCTCACTCACATGCTTCTGATCCCCTACGCGCGGATCACGTGCGCCAGCGGCGCCCCCCCGGACGCTGTGATTGCGGTGCTCCAGCAATGCACAACCCGTGGAGCGTGGCCCTGGCAACGGGGCGAGGCCGTGTTCCGCGGAACCGTGGGCAACTCCCGCTTCCGGCTGTCCTTTCTTGAGGCCGGCATGAACACGTACGCACCTTGGATTCGCGGTAGAGTTGTGGGCGAGCAGCTGGGATCGCGTGTTGAGGCCGTGATGACGATTCACCCTGTGGGGGTCATCGCAGTGACCGCGTTCGCATGGCTGGCCCGCGGCACTATGTCGCCTGTGGCCATGGCTCTCTTCCTCGCCGGGTTCCACGTCGTCATGTGCGTGGTTGGCTTCTGGCCCACCGCGCGCCGAGCCGAGGCCGCACTGACGACCCTGGTCTCACGAGTCAACCCGGGCCGCAGAACAACTGCATGAACCTGACGGCGCCTTCGGCTGACGGCCTCCAGGCGCCGCAGGTTATGCAGGTGTTGTCCGGACGCCGCAGCATCGTAGGTGAGCGAGGCTGATGACAGCGAGCAGTGGCCGTTATCGCGAGTGCTCGTGGCTGCGGTGGCGCACCTTCGAACTGACCCAGGACTCACTCGTCGTTCGGGTCATGGCGTTGCCCCGCT
>CAZDYT010000493.1:0-3709 GCA_964509395.1 uncultured bacterium | reverse complement strand
TGGGTCGCGAAGCTATGCCGGATCACGTGCGGCGTGACATCCTTCGTGAGTCCGGCCCTCCGTCCACAGAGCTTCACCACCTCCGCAAGCGTTGAGGGATGAAACGCCGTTCCGCGCGAGCTGAGGAAGAGGGTCAGGACCGAGGACCGGACCACGAGCTCCGGTCGTCCCGTCTTGAGGTACCGCTCCACCCACTGGCAGGCGGCCTTCCCCACCGGGATCCGCCGCAGCTCGCGGAAGCTCTTCGCGTCCAGCTCGGAGAGCGAGCCTTCACCGCCGAAGACGTTGTTGGCCAGATAGAGCCGGCTCCCGTCCGCCGAGAGGGCCAGGCCGTGCTGGTGCGCGTCGATCGCCAGCGGGTGCGCGGTCACGCGCCCGCTCGCAGTGTCGATCGTCACCAGCGCGCGGCCCTGGAACGGGAGGTAGAGCGTCCCGCCGTCGGGCGAGATGGCGAGGTAGTGGGGCTTGTCGAACGCCCCTTCACCCAGCGGCTTGAGCGGGATCGCCCGCTGCCTCGCGAGCGAGGCCGCATCGAGCACCGAGAGGCTGAACCCGTCGTGCTCCGGGACATAGAGGGTGCGCCCGTCGCGCGAGAGGTAGACCCCGAAGGCGCGCTCGCCGATCGGCACCTCGCCGCGCACGCGGCCGCCAGTCCGCTCCACTGCCACCAGCCGATCACCCTCGCTCCGGTGGACGGCGACGTAACACAGGGTGCCGTCCGGGGAGAGCGCCACACCCATCCCCTGCCCGCTGAGCGGCACCCGCTGCTGGACAGTCCCGGCCCTGAGGTCCACGATCACGAGCCCGGCCCCGTAGGCGACGCACGCCCCCCGGCCATCCGGGGTCACGGCGATCCCCCACGGCGTCTCCCCTACCGGGATCACCGTCCGCACCGCGAGCGACGCCTCGTCCAGGATGGCCAGGTTCCCCGAGCCGCGGTTCGTGACGTAGAGCGTCCCGGCCCCTGCGCTCGCCGCGAGCCCCATCAAGAGGGCTCCGGCGATCGCCAGGATCAGCAGGAGGCGCATGCCTACCCGCATCCCAGGGAGAATGACACGCCGATTGCCGACCTCATTTCGTGACAGTCCGGAGCCTCGGCACCTTCCTGCCGAGCTTCGCTGTGAACCGGCGATCGGCGGTCCAGAGCGAATAGTCGAGGAGTTCCGCAAGGGCGAGGTAAGTCGCGTCGTAGCTCGCGGGCAGTTTCCAGTCCTTGGCCAGGGCCCATGCCGTCTCCTCGATCCCGTCCGGGTGCAGCAGCGAGACCTGCTGGGACCGGAAAGCCGCAAACGCCGCGTCGCCGGCTTCTGGCGACAGCTCCCCGCGAAACACCTTGTGTTGGAGTACCGAGGTCACTTCGTACGCCAGCAGAAACGGGGCCGCCACTTCCGTGTCTCGCTCGACCCATCCGCTCCACAGCTGCCGGACCTTCCCTTCTGAGCCCCTTCCTCAGGCAGGAGCAGCTTGAGGACGACACTTGCATCTACGACGACGATCGTTTCCGAAGGCGACGGAGTTGATCAGGCTCGACAACCGGGCCTTCGCTTCTCCGACCGACACCTCCTTCGCCACCGTGATCCGCCCCTTTCGACCCATTTGACCAATTTGATCAAATGGTGGCACCAGTGAGGCAGTCCCGTCAAGACACCGTGGCCACGTGGACGACGCGGCGACGGAGGTCCGCGGGTGACGCGGCGAACAGGGGCGCCCCACGGCGCGGAGCGCACCGCGACACGCCGCCGGGATGCCTGTGCCCGGTGACCCGGGCCGCCCACCCCGCGCTCGTGCGGGAGCGAGCACCGCGGGGCGGTTCGCCGCGGCAGGCCCCGCGGACCGGCCGCTCGAGGCGCCAGATTATGTACCGTTCAGGGTTAAGCCTGGGACGCGTCAGGCCGCCCGCGAGCTAGGAACCTCTCGGAGAAATCGCGCGCCCCGCCAAAGAACTACCGCAACGCCTCAAGGTGTTCCGCTCCGAGCGCGGGCTTTGCCCGCGCGCTCCTGTCCCGGAGGGAGTACACCTAGCGGCGCTCGCGGGCGCGGACGATCTCGGCGATCAGGCGGATGTGCTCGGGCGTGGAGCCGCAGCAGGAGCCGACGATGGTGCAGCCGGCGTCGAGGAGAGCCGGGTAGTCGCGCGCCATCTCCTCCGGCCCGAGCTCGTAAGTGACGCGGTCGCCCGTCGTGATGGGGAGCCCGGCGTTCGGATAGGCGACGAGCGGCGCCTGGGTCACCGCGCGCATCTCGTGGATGATGACGATCGCGCGGTCGGGCCCGCGGCCGCAGTTCATGCCGACCACGTCCGCGCCGCCGGCCAGCAGCTTCTGCGCGACCTCCGCCGGGCTCTCACCCCACATCGTGCGGTCCCGGTCGTGGAGATCTTCGTACATGAAGAACATCGTGGCCATCACGGGAAGGCCGGTCGCGTCCTTGCAGGCCCGGATCGCGGCCAGCGCCTCTTCCGGGTACATCATCGTCTCGACGGCGAAGAGGTCCACCGCCCCTTCGGCGAGCGCCTCCGCCTGCTCCTTGAAGTTCTCGTAGAGCTCCTCGGCGGTGACGTCGCCGTAGGGCTCGACGATGTGGCTCGTCGGACCGATGGAGCCCGCGACGTAGCCGTGGGGCGGGCAGACCCCGTGGGCAAGCCGTGCCCCCTTCTCGTTCAGCTCGCGCGTCCGCTCGGGGATCTTGTACGCGCCGAACTTGAGTCGCGTGCCGCCGAACGTGTTGGTCTCGACGAAGTCGGAGCCGGCGTCGAAGTAGGCCTTGTGGATGCCGCGGACGACGTCCGGGTGGGTGTCGTTCCACAACTCGGGGCACGCGCCGTCGAGGAGCCCCGCGGCGAAGAGCATCGTGCCGTAGCCGCCGTCGAAGACGAGGCACTCCCCGCTCCTGACGCGCTCCAGCCACTCCTTGCCCTTCACCGCCCCCATCGTCACCCCTAGCGCGACGGCGTGGCCGCGCCCTCCACCGGGGCCCCGGTCAGCTCCTTCGCCTTGACCACCGCGAGGGTCGAGTCCCTGGCGTAGCCGTCGGCCCCGATCTCGTCGGCGAACGCCTGGCTGACCGGCGCGCCGCCGACCATCACCTTGACCCGGTGGCGCAAGCCGGCCTTCAGCAGCGCGTCGATGGTGCGCTTCATGGCCGGCATCGTCGTCGTCATGAGCGCCGAGATGCCGACGATGTTCGCCCCGTGCTCCTCGACGGCCTTGCAGAAGGCCTCCGGCGCCACATCCCGGCCCAGGTTCACCACGCGGAAGCCCGCGCCCTCGAGCATCATCGCCACGAGGTTCTTCCCGATGTCATGGAGGTCCCCCTGCGCCGTCCCGATCACGACGGTGCCGAGATACTCGCTCGTCGCCCCGGCCGTGATGAGGGGCTTGAGGAGGTCGAGCCCCGCGTACATCGCGCGCGCGGACAGGAGCACCTGCGGGACGTAGTACTCGTTGCGACGGAACTTCTCCCCGACCACGTCCATCCCGGGGATCAGGCCTTTGAAGATGATCTCCTTCGGATCGAGGCCCAGATCGAGTCCCTCCCGGGTCATCCGGCCGACGGTCTCCTTGTCTCCGAGGATGAGCGCCCGCGCGATCCGCGGGTAGTCGTAGGTTCCATCCTTGCCGCTACTCATCGGGCCCGGCTTCCTTGTATCACGCCTTCGGCTCCGGTGCCACTCGGACCTCCCGCTGGGGGTCATGCGCGAGGAGGTCCT
>CAZDYT010000492.1:0-3711 GCA_964509395.1 uncultured bacterium | reverse complement strand
CCGAAGGTGTCGCGCGCCACGGGATCGCCCGCGACGTAGTACCGCTCGGGTCCGCGTTCCCCCGCCGTGATCCGCCGGAGCTCCTCGGCGATGGCCTTGCCGCTGGCGGTCTTGGCGATGGGGACGTAGAGGGCGGCACTCCGCCCGTCGGGCGAGACGAGGCGGTTCACCAGGAGGTGGTTGTCGAGAACCTGGCGCTTGACTCGCGCCGCCTCCCCGGCATCGAGAGCCGCGCGGTCGAGGATGGGGCGGGCCTGGAGGGTTCCGTCCACGACGGTCACGTCGTTGACCGTGGAGAGGGCGACGACATCCTGGGCGATCACCCCGGGGAGACGGAGGATCTGGTCGGTGAGTCGGGCAATCCGCTCGAGGGTCTCCGGCGTGAAGATCCCGGCCTCGCTCTGGACTCCCACCACGATGACGTCGGGATGGAGACCGAACCAGCCCTCCACCTGATCGTTGTACCGGCGCACGGGGGAGGTCACCGGGAGCATGTTCTTGGGGTCGGTGTCGGTCCGGATCCAGGGCAGCTGGCTCCCGAAGGCGAAGGTCACGAGCAGCGCCAGGCCGAGAACCGTCCGGGGATGCTCCGCGGACCATCCGACCGCGTGCCGGCGAACAGTAACCCAGCGCGCGCCCATCGCCGTGCGTCAGAGGGCGCCGATCACCCGGTCGTGCTCCGATGCGAGGAGCGCGACGACCCCGGCATGATCGGTTGGGGAGACGCGATCAGCCACCCGCAGGCCTCGGAACTCGAGATCCTCCGCGGTCACCAGGCACCGGGCTCCGCGGTGCAGCATCCCTTCGAGCGCGGCGCGGGCCGCTCGGGGAGCGCGAGTGCTCGCGAGGAGCGCGGCGTCTTGAAGACAGCAGAGCGTGAGCACGTGCCCCTCACGGGACAGAGACTCGGCCAGCGCCAGGGCACGCTCGCCAAACGAAGAGGCCGGAGAACTGGCGAGGACAATCAGAATCGATGCCATCGCGAGCCTCAGAAGATGAGGGTGCGGTCGCACCGGGCCATGGCCCGGGCGATGTCGTCGAGCGGGACGACCCCCACTCCCCGGATCAGGTCGACCGCCGAGAGCTCCAGCGCGGCGAGGGAGTGTGCCTCGGCCAGGATCAGCGCGCGCTCCTTCGCCTCGTCCATCAGCTCGCTCATGGCGTCAGCGAGACAGACCCACTCCCCGGGCGGGGGAGCCTGTCCGGGCAGAAGCGTCTGCACGGCTTCCCCCACGAAGGCCAGGACGATCTCCCAGCCTTTCGCCGCGGCCCCCCGGGCATGGCGGATGGCCTCCGCCGCGTTCAGGGTTCCGTAGGGCGGGTGGTTGACGAGCACACACAGCGATCGAGCCATGGCGCACCCCTAGGGCCCGAAGGTGAGGACGGCGTGGCTCTCCTCGAGGAGCGCCATCAGCCGGGAAAGACTGCCGGGGCGGGCATCCTCCAGCAGGTCGTCGTCCGCGATTCCCCTGAATCGCAGGCAGGACCCTCAGAGATCCACCCCGCCCGCGCGAGCCAGGTACGCCTCCACCGCCCCGGCGACGTCGAACACGCCGGTCGCCTTCTGGCCCTTCACGAAGCCGTACACCCCGTCGCCCGTGGCGAAGATCGTGGTGGACTGCCCGGCGTCGAGGGCCGCGGTGGCGAGCTTCAGGACGGTGGCCGCGGTCTGGCCCGAGTAGGGGCTCGCCCGCAGGATGAACGTCAATCGCTTGCCCATTCCGCCTCCTCGCTACAAGCTGCCCTCGAGCGATAGGCGGAGTCAATAGATCGAATGAATTCCTACCGGGAAAACCGATGCCAACCGCCTCCGCGAGTTGATTCGGCCCCTCCCGGTAGCGGCCGACGACCGGCTAGGTCACCTGGAGGGGGGCCCCGCCCCCTTTCCGGACCTCCCCCGAGGAGGGGTTGCGCCGGCGAAGCCGGCGCCGGGAGCAACACCTCGAGGCGTTGCGGTAGTTCCTTCGCGAGTGGTGCGGGTTCTCCGACAGGCTCCTAGCGCATTTGGCTCACCGAGCCGATGGGCGAGCCGGGACAGGCTCAGCGTCGGGGTCGGCCCTCGATGCCGGTAGTTCTGAGCGGACGACGCGAGGACGGAGTGTCGCGCGCCGGACGATCCCGCTGATCGAGACGGCCAGCGCTGCGGCCAGGACGAACGGCAGGAGGGTGAGGAGCAGCGCGCTCCAGTAAAACCCCGCCCCGAGACCCCGCTCCTCGCTGCCGGGGCCGACGCAGACCGAACAGGCCTCGGCCAGGCCGGGCACGCGGGAGACCCAGACCGACAGGACGCCGAGGGCCGCCGCGATGCGCCGTCCCACGAGCCTCACACCAGGTAGACGAGGACGTAGAGCACCGGCCACAGCGCCACGACGAAGTACCAGTAGAGGGCGAAGACCGCGGCGTGGGCCACGACGGGCTCCGCGGCCCGCGCGGCGGCGGCCCGCGCCCCGAGGCCGGCGAGCCAGGCCAGCGCCCCGAGGACGTGGGCCCCGTGGGCGCCGATCAGCACGTAGAACATTCCGCCGTAGACGCCCGAGGCGGGGGTCAGACCGAAGGCGACCAACCGGCTCCACTCGGACCCCTGGACGGCCACGAACGCCGCGCCCAGCGCCGCCGTCGCGCCGAGGCCGATCACGAAGCCGAGCCGGTCGGCGCCACGGCCCGTCCGGACCGCCTTCCGCATGGTCAGGCCGCTCGCGAGCAGGACCAGCGTGTTCAGCCCCGTCGCCCCGAGGGGCAGCCGCGGCTGGAACGGCGGCGGCCAGACCGGCGCGCCCAGGCGAAAGACCAGGAAGGCGGCGATGAAGCCGGCGAAGAGCATCGCCTCAGCCGCGAGGAAAACCAGCATCGCGATCCGCGCCGCATCCGGTGCCGAGAAGGCCGGCTCCGGGGCGCGGCGGTCGCCCGAGCCGTCGCCGTTCGGCCCGGACGGCGGCCGGGCCCCGCCGTTCGTCGGGACGAGGACCGACCGCGGCCGGGAGATGAGACCGAGCGTGGCGGGTACGATCCCGTCCTTCACCGGCCCAGGGAATGCCAGACGAAGTCGGGGAACAGCGCCGCCGCCAGCACGAGCAGGAACAGGATCGGGATCAGCACGAGAGGGTAGATCAGCGCCGGCTCGAAGCGGAGGTGCATGAAGTTGAGGGCCACGAGGATCGCCTTGACAAAGGCTGTCGCGAAGATCACCAGCACGGCGAGCGTCCGCCCTCCGGGTAGGAAGCTCGCTGCCACGCCCAGGCCCAGCAGGCCGAGCAGCCAAAGCCAGACCGCGGTGTAGTTCGGATGGGCCCTGCCGGAGGTCATCGTAGTCTCCTCAGACCAGGTAGAGCAGCGGGAAGAGGAAGATCCAGACGACGTCTACGAAGTGCCAGTAGAGTCCGGCCAGCTCGACCCGATGCGGGTTCTTGAGGCCCACGCCCTCGGTGGCGAGGACCACGCCGTTGACCACGACCCCGCCCAGCACGTGCAGGGCGTGCAGGCCCGTCATCGCGTAGTAGAACGACCAGAAGATTCCGGCGCCCGGCGTGAAGCCTGCCCGGATCTCGGTCGTGTACTCGACCGCCTTGATGCCGAGGAAGATGAGGCCGCCCAGGATCGTGAGGCCGAGGCACGTGCGCAGCGCGCGGGCGTCCCCGCGCTCGGCCGCGACGAACGCCTGGACGACGGTGTAGCTCGCGGTGAGCAGCACGAGCGCGTTGACGGCCCCGACCC
>CAZDYT010000491.1:0-3721 GCA_964509395.1 uncultured bacterium | reverse complement strand
CGGCACGGACTCGTCGTCCGGACCGAGATCCCACCGGAGATCGGCGCCGATCCGGGTCTCCGCCGCCGCGTGAGCGAGGCGGTCGTGGACACCCTGGTGGCGCTTCACGCCGTGGACTGGGCCGCGGCGGGGCTCGCCGGCCTCGGCCACCCCGCCGGGTTCGTCGAGCGCCAGGTCCGGGGCTGGGCCGAGCGGTACGAGCGGGCGAAGACGCGAGAGATCCCCGCCATCCGGGACCTCGCGCGGTGGCTCGGCGAGCGGATCCCGCCGTCTCCCCCGCCCACGCTCCTCCACAACGACTTCAAGCTCGACAACCTGATGCTCGCCCGCACGGACCCGGGGCGGGTGGCGGCGGTCCTCGACTGGGAGATGGCGACCCTCGGCGATCCGCTCGTGGACCTCGGGCTGCTCCTCTGCTACTGGGCAGATCAGGCGGACCCGCCCGCGCGGCGCCAGTCCGTGAGCCAGGTCACGGCGGAGCCCGGGTTCCTGACGCGGGCCGAGGTGCTCGCGCGCTACGGGGCGGGGACGGGGCGCGACGTCTCCCACATCGCCTTCTACGAGACGTTCGCGCTCTACAAGGTGGCGGTCGTCGTCCAGCAGATCTACGTCCGCTACCACCGGGGCCAGACCCGGGACGCCCGCTTCGCGACCTTCGAGGACCGCGTGGTCGGCCTCGCCGAGGCGGCCCTCCAGGTGGCCGAGCGCTCGGGGCTCTGACCGCGGTAAGATCTCCGGGGAGCACGCCGTGAAGATCACGCGGGTCGAGGGGGTCCTGCTAAGCGCGCCGCTGCCGCCGGAGCACATCGTCCGGTGGTCCGGGGGCGAGATCGCGGTCGCGCACGCGGCGCTCGTCCAGATCCACACGGACGACGGCCTCACCGGGCTCGGAGACACGTACGCCGGCGGCTGGTTCTACCCCGAGGCGGCCAAGGCGCTGCTCGAGCACTTCGAGCCACTCCTCCTCGGCGAGGACCCGCGCGAGGTCGCGCGGCTCGCCCACGGGCTCTGGGCGAAGAGCCAGTACTGGGGCCGGGTCGGGGCCGCGGTGAACGCGATCAGCGCCATCGAGAACGCGCTCTGGGACCTCGCGGGCAAGGCGCACGGGGTGCCGGTCTGGCAGCTCCTCGGGGGCCTCGCCCATCGCACGCTCCCCATCTACGCGTCGGGCGGGCTGGAGAAGCCCCGCGAGCAGACCATCGCGGAGCTGCGCGGCTATCTGGCGCAGGGCTGCTGCGCCGTGAAGATCCGCGTGAGCACGGACCTCGCGCTCGCCGTGGAGAAGGTCCGCCTCTGCCGGGAGACGCTGGGCCCCGAGGTCCAGCTCATGGTGGACGCGGTGATGGGCTCGCACCCGGAGCCCTGGTCGGCGAAGGACGCCATCCAGTTCGCGCGCGCCATCGAGCCCTACGGCATCGCGTGGCTCGAGGAGCCGTGCGCCGCCTACGACGTGGAGGGCTACGCCGCCGTACGGCGCGCCACGCCCATCCCGGTGAGCGGCGGGGAGACGTCCTACACCGTCCACGAGTACCGGCGCTTCTTCGACGCCGGCGCGCTCGACATCGTCCAGCCGGACGCCTGCACCTCGGGCGGGATCCTCGAGTGCACGAGGATCGCCGCGCTCGCGGCGGCCCACGGGGTCCGCGTGGCCCCGCACGCGTGGGGGAGCGCCGCCACCGTGCTGGCGAACCTCCACTGGGCCTTCGCCACGCCCCACGTGCTGATCCACGAATACCCCACCTGGGGCTTCCCGCTCCGGGACGAGTTGCTCGCCGAGCCGCTCCGGATCAAAGACGGCGTGATCGCGCCGCCCGAGGCGCCCGGCCTCGGCGTGGAGCTGCGCCGCGAGTTCCGCGAGCGTTACCCGAGGCGCGGCGGCACGGGGGCGGCCATGCGCCGCGGCTAAATTAGCCCTGTCTCCCCCCGAGGGGGAGCACGAGGCACTGGGAGAGAAGGAATGAAGACCGATCACGTCTTTCTTGGCGGCCAGTGGCGCCCGCCCGCGTCGGGCGAGACGTACGCGACCATCAACCCCGCGACCGAGGCGGAGAGCGCCCGCGTCGCCAAGGGCGACGAGCGCGACATCGATCTGGCGGTCCAGGCCGCGCGGCGCGCCTTCGAGGCGGGGCCGTGGCCCGGGATGACCGCGGCCGAGCGCGGCCGCATCCTCTGGAAGCTCGCCGACCTCCTCCTGGCGAACCTCGACGAGCTGGCCCGCCTCGAGAGCATCACCACGGGGAAGACACTGTTCGACTCGGGCAAGGTGGAGCTGCCGTTCGCCGCGGAGGTCTTCCGCTACTACGCCGGGTGGGCCACCAAGATCCACGGGGAGACCCTGAACCTCCGCGAGGGCGCCTTCACCTTCACGCTCCGCCAGCCCCTCGGGGTCGTCGGGGCCATCGTGCCCTGGAACTTCCCCTTCCTCCTGGCGTCGTGGAAGATCGCGCCGGCCCTCGCCGCCGGGAACACGGTCGTCCTCAAGCCGGCCTCGCTCACCCCGCTCACCGCGCTCAAGTTCGCAGATTTGACGCTGGAGGCCGGGCTGCCGGAGGGCGTCTTCAACGTGGTGCCCGGGCCTGGGGCCAAGGTCGGTATGGCGCTCGTCCGCCACCCCGGCGTCGACAAGATCGCCTTCACGGGCTCGACGGAAGTCGGCAAGCAGATCATGCGGGAGGCCGCTGGGACCCTCAAGCGCGTCTCGCTCGAGCTCGGCGGGAAGTCGCCGAACATCGTCTTCGCCGACGCCGACATGGACGCGGCGGTGCGCGGGGCGATGACCGGGATCTTCTACAACAAGGGCGAGGTCTGCGCGGCAGGCTCGCGGCTCCTCCTCGAACAACGCATCCACGACGAGTTCGTCGAGAAGCTCACGGCCCGCGTCAAGGGGCTGAAGGTCGGCGACCCCCTCGACAAGGCGACGCGCATGGGCCCGGTCGTCTCGCGGCCGCAGCTCGAGACGGTCCTCGGCTACATCGAGGCCGGCACGCGCGAGGGCGCGACGCTCGTCACGGGCGGCCAGCGCGCCGCGGTCGGCGGCGGCAAGGGCTACTTCGTCGAGCCGACGATCTTCACCGGGGTCACCAACACGATGAAGATCGCCCGCGAGGAGATCTTCGGCCCGGTCCTCTCGGTCATCCCCTTCAAGGACCTCGACGAGGGGCTCGCGACCGGCAACGAGACCTTCTACGGCCTGGCCGCGGCCGTCTGGACGCGCGACGTCGCGAAGGCGCTGCGCGCGGCGCGCACCCTCCGCGCGGGGACGGTGTGGGTCAACGCCTACAATCTCTACGACGCCGCCCTCCCCTTCGGCGGCTTCAAGGAGTCGGGGTTCGGGCGCGAGCTCGGCCAGGCGGGCATGGACCTCTACACCGAGGTGAAGAGTGTCTGGGTCGATCTCTCGTAGCCCGGATTACTCGCGAGCGCGACGCCGGGGCCGCCGCGCGGGTGGCGCCGGCGGCGCCCGAGCGCGCCCCGGGCGGATGGGGGTCCCCTCACGGCGGTCCTTCCGCGATTTCCCGAATCGCGGAAGGCGCGTGAGAAAGGGACCCGGAGCCCGGGCGCGCCGGGCAAGCCGGCGACAGGCCCCGCGCGGCGGTCTGCGCGAGTCTTCATGACACTTCAGGCAAGGAGTGCACGTACGGCAGACATCCTGATCCGCGGCGGGACCGTCATCGATCCGAGCCAGGGCCTCCACGCCCTGCGCGACGTCCGGCTCGGCGAC
>CAZDYT010000490.1:0-3728 GCA_964509395.1 uncultured bacterium | reverse complement strand
GCGGATGACATTCGGTGATTGATGCCGAAGATTCGGTGGACCAATCTTCCACCGAGTCTCCGGCAGCACCTGTTCGATCGGGTCGCGGACCGGCAGATACCGGCACAAGATCTTTATCGGCTGAAACTGTGGCGCGAATCTGCGCCCGAGGCGCCTGACGGCCCGTGGTACAAGGACTTCGGATCGTTCAAGATTTGTGGCGAAGGTGAGTTTCCAAAGACATTTCTGCTGAAGGGGCAGGCTGCAAAAGGGAAGCCACTGTAGGAGGATCGTAGGCCGAGTCAGAGACCTCGACTGAGGCTCGCTGCGGGGGCCTACGCGAGCCGGCCTCGGTGACCGCTTCCTGGAGCTCTGCGACCGTTTTCGCGCCGCTGCCACGTGGGAAATGCCATGACGCGCTCGCGCGTCTGGCGGAGGTCGGAACGGCCTCTACCCGTTGAGCACCTGCGCCGCCCGCTCCTCGTAGAACGAGACGGCGCGCCACCGGCTGTAGCCGCAGCGCCTGAATCAGAGAGGCCCTTCTGCGCCGTCCCTGCCGCAGCGCGGACCACACTCACCGCACCACATGGCGTGATTGAGGGCGGTACGGCTTCGCCACGAACGACGCCATCCCGCTCAAGGCCCGTCCCAAGATCCCGGTCGGTCCCAATAACGACCCCGTCATGATCAGGCTCACGGAGGAGGGCGCCCGGCCCTCCGGCGAACTCGACAGGCCAGGCCGCGAACCGTCAGGGCCGCGTGCGCGCGGCCCGCTCGAGAAGGCACCGAAAGAACCCGGTTGATCTTCCAGTCGCTGGAGGTCGTACGTTTCCACCGAGGGAGGAGGGCAGTATGACCACACCGTCACGGGAGGCGGTCGCCGGGCACCTCAGGGAGCTGTACGACGAGGAGAGCTGGGAGGTGGGGTCCCGACTGGCGCGGGCGGCCAGGGCCAGGGAGGACGGCTACCCGCAGGTGGCTGCGTTGATAGAGGAGATCGCAGGCGACGAGGCGAAGCATCTCAGCCGGGTCGTCGGGCTCCTTCATGCCGCTGAGGTCGAGCGCGACGTCCGGACGAACCTCGAGGCCATGATCGAGGCGGACCGGAGCGCGGCCGAGCGGGAGGAGCGGTGGGCGGAGCTCGCCCGGCAAGCTGGGCTCCGCGCGGAAGCGGAGCTGTTCGAGGCGCTCGCGCGAGATGAGCTCGGCCATGTGGCCAAGCTCGAGGGCGCGCTGAATCACGTTCTGGCCGGGCACACCCCGGCAGCGGCCCAGGCGGACTAGAGCACCGCGCCTGGGGTCGTTCGGATGGGTGGTAGGGAGGAGGTGAAACCAGATGGCCGAACAGAAGCTCCCCGTCATCGAGCCCGAGACGAAGGAGTCGGCCGGCGAGTGCTGCGTCCCCGTGTGCGACCCGACGACCTGCGAGCCAGGAGCGGAGGCCGAACCGGCAAAGGCGGCTGAGGTCAAGGCCGCTGAGGAGCCGACCAAGGGCAGTCGACCTGCGGCTGCTCGTAGCTTCCGTCGCGCGCCGTGAGGGGGAGGCTCGGGTCCCCCTCTCCGGCTTTCCGAGCTGTGGTGATCCGACGGTCGTGTGGTGGAGGATCCGACGATGGTGAAGCGTGCGCTGTGGAGTGCGGTGATGCTCGCCGCCGGGCTGCTGCTGGTTCCCGCCGGCCCCGACGTGGCTCGCGCGTTCCCCGGGGGAGGGCCGGGGTTCGGGCTGCTGCCCGTGACGGACGCGACGCCGTCCTGCGCGGGCTGCCACGCCAACGTGAAGACCGAGTACATGCGTGATGTTCCGGCCGACGCGCCGCTGAACGCCGCCAACCAACTCATGAGTCAGAAGCACTACAAGGCGATCGCGCAGGGCGCCGACGCCTACAAGCTCCTCTCGGCTGCGGAGCGGGAACAACTCCTCAAGCACGTCAAACTGGTGGACCAGAACAGCTCGGTCTCGCTGAAGGCCCCGAAAGAGGCCGGGCGCGGGAAGACGATCAAGGTCGAGGTTAGCGCCAAGGGCGGCATCGGGCCGGGCAGCAGCGTGATGCTGGTCGACACGAACTTGCGGATGCAGGCGCGGCCGGTCCAGGGCAACGGCTGGCTGGCCGTCGGCCCGCCGGAGGTGGTCGGCCCGGACGGCAAGCTCCAGACCTTCTGGGTCGACAAGCGGTTCGCGGAGCTCGCAAAGAACGTCAACTTCGTGGTCGTGGGGGGTGGAGCCGACGTGGAGAAGGGCTCGTACCCGACCTGGAAGGTCACCTACACCCTCCAGGCGCCGGCGAAGCCGGGCAAGTACACGCTCGCCGCCGCCTTCCTCTATGGGACCGAGGAGCCGAACGAGCACAAGGAGAAGGGGAAGTGGACGCTCCCTGCCGGGGGCATCACCGGCCCATCCGGGCGGATCCTGTTCTCCGACGTGGTCGAGGTCGAGGTGAAATAGCCGTCGACGCCGGGCGCCGAGGCGCCGAGGGAGCGTGGTCCGGTGGCTTCGCCTCTTCGCCGTGGCTGCGGCTGCCGCTTTCGTCGCGGGGGCCGTCGGGGTCGCCGTCGGAGCGGCGATCACCGACCGGCTGGAGCAGGATAACCGCTTCTGCATCGCCTGCCACCGGCCGGAGAAGCCGCTCCACGCGCGAGTCTACGAGCGTTTCCACCCGATGGCGGGGAAGCTCGTGACGTTGGCCGCCGCCCACAACATCCCACAGGTCAAGTGCATCGGCTGCCACATCGGCGCCGACCGGAAGGACTACCTGGTCATCAAGGCGATCGCCGCCTGGGATGCCGCGCGTTGGCTGGTCGGCGCTTACACCGACCCGACGAGGTTGCGGTACCCTCTGGGTGACCGGACGTGCTTCAAGTGTCACTCGGACGGGGGCCAGAACCCGTGGAACCCAAAGGCGTTTCACAATGCCCCGTACCACCGCGACCCGCGCAACGGCTGCTCGGACTGCCATCGATCGCACCTCCAGGCGCCGGCCGAAGCTCGGTTCCTCGACGCGGCCACGGTGAAGCCCCGCTGCGATGAATGCCACCGGGCGATTCTCGGCATCCCATCGAGATAGGCGAGGGCGGAACCGCTGTGGAACGGCGGCTCCGAGAATCGGCGAGGTCGCAGAGCATCTCGACGTGAACCCAGGACGATTCGCTTCTACGAAGCGTCCGGTCTGCCGCCGCCAGCCTGGCCGCCGAGGTCCGGGCCGAGGGGCGGATCGGCGTGCGGACCGGGGCGACGGCGTTCGGCCTCTACGAGGACGGGCTCCTCGGCGTCCTCCAGGGGCGGCGCTTCCTCAGGCTGCGGGCGCGGCAGGTCATCGTCGCCGCCGGCGGGTTCGAGCACCCGCTCGTGTTCGAGAACAACGACCTGCCCGGGGTGATGCTCGGCTCGGCCGCGCAGCGCCTCATCGCGCTCTACGGCGTGCGACCCGGCACGCGGGCCGTCGTGGCGGCGTGCGACGACCGGGGGCTCGAGGTCGCCCTCGATCTCGCCGCTGCCGGCGTGAGCCTGGCGGCCGTCCTCGATGCGCGCCCCGCGACGCCCGAGTCGCCGACCGCGGCCGCGCTCCGCGACGCCGGTCTCGCGATCCTGAACGGCCGGACCGTCCTCGAAGCTCGTGGCGGTGGCCGGGTCCGCGCCGCGCTCGTGGGCGGCGCCGTGCGGGACGCCGGCGCCCAAGCGGTCTCGT
Source organism: uncultured bacterium (assembly GCA_964509395.1). Lineage (GTDB taxonomy): Bacteria > Methylomirabilota > Methylomirabilia > Rokubacteriales > DASRDR01 > CAZDYT01. Next base: position 66 of record CAZDYT010000490.1, on the reverse strand, counting down.
GCGACCTCGTCTGCGTGGCGATGGGGTTCGAGCCGGCGGCGGGGCTCCTCGGTCAGGCAGGGGGCC
>CAZDYT010000489.1:0-3761 GCA_964509395.1 uncultured bacterium | reverse complement strand
CGAGGAGCCGCTCCATCAAGGGCTCGTAGAGCTGGGGCGACATGTCGTCGATCGTGGTCTCGATGGCCGCCAGCGGCTCGGTGCGTGTCTGTCTGGGTCCGGCCGATTCGCCCACCAGGACGCGCAGCAGATTCGGGATCGGGAGCTCGCGGGTCCCCGCGCCCCAGCCGACGGCCCGGAGCGTCATCGGGGGGAGGTGCCCGGGGGTCCCCAGCGTGGTGAGGATCGCCGCGCCGGTCGGGGTCACGAGCTCGGCCTGCACGCCGTTGTCGTAGACCGGGAAGCCGCGAAGCAGCTCCACGGTCGCGGGCGCCGGCACCGGGAGCCGCCCGTGCGCGCTCTCGACCGCGCCGCCGCCGAGCGGAAGCGCCGAGACGTGGACGGCCTCGATCCCGAGCGCCTCGAGGCCCGCGAGGGCGCCCACGACGTCCACGAGCGTGTCCAGGGCGCCCACCTCGTGGAAATGCACCGCTGCCACCGGGACCCGATGAACCCGCGACTCGGCCTCGGCGAGCCGGACGAGAATCGCCGTCGCGCGCTCCTTGAGGTCGTCCGGCAGCGTGCTCCGCTTGATCGGGGCGAGAAGGTCCCCGAGATCGTGGAAGTGGACGGCCCGGTCCGTCTCGACGACGACGTGGGTGCCGCGCAGGCCGGCGCGCTCGACCGGCTGCGCCGTCAGACGCCAGCCGCTCACCCCCAGGGCCCGTATCGCCTCCTCGAGCGCCGCGAGGGCACACCCCGCGTCCACGAGCGCCCCGAGGATCATGTCGCCGCTGGCGCCGGCCGGGCAGTCGAAGTAGGCGATCCTCATGGTCGGGCGGCCCGGATCGCGGCCCAGATCTTCGCCGGGCGGAGCGGCATGTCGAGGCTCCGGACTCCGAGCGGAGCCAGGGCGTCGAGAACGGCGTTGACGACGGCCACGGGCGCCCCGACCGCACCGGCTTCCCCCACGCCCTTGGCCCCGAGCGGGTTCACGGGCGTCGGGGTCACGGTCCGGTCCAGCTCGAAGTTCGGCAGGTCGTCGGCCTTCGGCAGCGCGTAGTCCATGAGGGTGCCCGTCAGGCACTGGCCGGCTTCGTCGTAGACGACCTCCTCCCACAGCGCCTGAGCGATGCCCTGGGCGATCCCTCCGTGGAGCTGCCCTTCCAGGAGGAGCGGCGAGAGCACCGTGCCGACGTCGTCCACCCCCACGAAGCGCAGGAGGCGAACCGCCCCCGTCTCAGGCAGAACCTCAACCACCGCTATGTAAACCCCAAAGGGAACGGTGAAATCAGGAGGATCCCAAGAGCACGTGCCCTCGAGACCGGGCTCGAGGCCGGGTGGCAACTTGGCGGCGCGATGCGCCTCGCGGGCGATCTCCCGGAAGGCGATGGCGCGCCCCGGGTAGCCGCGGACGTAGAGCCGCCCCTCTTCGGACACGACGTCCCCGGGCGCCGCCTCCAGGAGGTGGGCCGCGATCCGCCGCGCCTTCTCCCGCACGACCCGCGCCGCGAGGTAGACGGCTGTGCCGCCGACGCAGGCGCCCCGGCTCCCGCCGGTGCCGAATCCCGCGGGGACCACCGCCGTGTCGCCGTGCAGCACCGCGACGTCCTCGAGCGCCACGCCCAGCTCGTCGGCCACGATCTGGGCAAAGGTCGTCTCCTGACCCTGACCGTGGGGCGAGGTGCCCGTGAGCACCGTCACCTGCCCCGACGGCTCGACCCGGACGGCACCGTACTCCCAGCCCTTAAACGCCATCATCCGCGACGGTCCGGTGCCCGCGGTCTCGACGAATGTCGAGAGTCCGAGGCCGGGGTAGCGCCCCTCGCGGCGGAGGCGGGCCTGCTCGGCACGGAAGGCCGGATAGTCCACCATCTCCAGCGCGCGCTCGGCGTGCGGGCTCCGGGCGAAGACGAGGTGGAGGAGGCCCGGCGGCACGAGGTCGTCGAGGTAGCGCGCCTGCCCCTGGATCATGCGCGGGTCCTCGAGCCGCTTGACGTGGGCCCCGACGAACCGCGGAGCCGGCAACATGCCCGCTGCTCCCTCCAACCGGGGTACCGGGACCGCGGCTACGAGGGCTTGAAGGCCCGGTCCAGCGCGACGTCGACCAGCGTGGGCCCGCTCCGGGCGAGGGCACGGCCGAGCGCGGGACCGATCTCCCGCGTCTTCTCGGCCCGCTCGGCCTCCACGCCGAGCGAGCGCCCGAGGCCCACGAAGTCGACGCGCGGGGCGTCGATGTCCATCCCGATGTAGCGATCGGCCTGGGCCGAGAGCCCCTTCATGGCGTGGATCCGCTGCTTGAGGATCCGGTACGAGGCGTTGTTCAGGATGACGAGCGTGACGGCCACCTTGTAGTGCGCGGCGGTCCAGAGCGCCTGGCAGGTGTACATCGCGCTCCCGTCGCCGATCAAGCCGACCACCGGGCGACCCGGCAAGGCGAGCTTCACGCCCACGGCCGCCGGCAGCCCCCAGCCGATCCCGCCCCCGCGCAGGCCGAAGAAGCTCTTCGGGTCGTCGCTCCGCAGGAGGGTGCGGAGGCCGACCCCCGAGGAGATCGTCTCGTCCACCACGACCGCCTCCGGCGGCAACGCCTCCGCGACGGCGTGGATCGCCGCCAGCGGGGTGACCGGCACGCGGGGCGCCTCCGCCCGGGCGCGCGCCTCGAGCTCCGCGCGCTGGCGTGCCTTGGCCGCGCCCGCCTCCCCGAGCCGCTGGCGCGCCCGCGCCCGGCGCTCGGGGCCGAGTCGCGTTTCGAGAGCCGCCAGGAGGTCGGGGAGCGTCGCCTTCGGATCGCCGAGGATGGCGACGCGCGTGGGGTAGTTCTTCCCCAGCTCCCAGGGATCCGTGTCGAGGTGGACGATCGGGAGATCCGGCGGCACGGGATCCTCATCATACGGGAGCGACATCGTGAGGAGATCTCCGCCGACCGAGAAGAGGAGGTCGGCCTGCGAGAGGACCTGGCGGATCGCGGGCGCCACCCGGATGAACGTGCCGCGGAAGAGCGGGTGGGATGCCGGAAACGAGGCCGCGCTGGGAACCCCTTCCGCGTACACCGGCGCCCCGAGCAGCTCAGCCACCGCGGCCAGCTCCCGGTGGGCATCGCCCTGAGCCACGGCATCCCCCGCCATGATGAGCGGCCGCTCGGCGCGGGCCAGGAGCTCCGCCGCCGCCTCGACGGCGGTGTGGTCGCCACGGAGCCGCGGGGCGACGCGCGTGGGCGCTCCGAGCTCCACCTCGCCCTCGGCGTTCAGCACGTCGGCCGGCAGCGAGAGGAACACCGGCCCGGTGGGCGGCGCAAGCGCGGTCTTCGCGGCCCGGTGGACCGCGCGGGGCAGGTCCGCGAGCCGCCGGACCTCGGCCGCCCACTTCACGAACGGCCGCGCGATCGGCGGCAGATCCGCCCAGAGGATCGGTTCGGTGAAGTTGAAGCTCTGATCGTGCTGGCCGGCGGTCAGCAGGAGCGGCGCCCCCGCCTTCTGCGCGTCGTAGAGCATCCCGAGCGCGTTCCCGAGGCCGGGAGCGACGTGGACGTTGACGACCGCGAGCTTCCCCGAGGCCTGCGCGTAGCCGTCCGCCATGGCCACCACCGCCGCCTCCTGGAGGCCGAGGATGTAGCGGAGGCCCGTCTCCGCGACGAGGCCATCCATGAGGGGGAGCTCGGTCGTCCCGGGGTTGCCGAAGAGGTACTCCACGCCTTCCTGGCGCAAGAGCTCCAGAAACGCTCGCTTCCCTGCCATGAACGGCATGCCTTCCCTCCGTGCGCGGCGAGGATGATGGTGCCG
>CAZDYT010000488.1:0-3765 GCA_964509395.1 uncultured bacterium | reverse complement strand
GCGACACGAGCTGGCGCAGGATGTTCCGCTTGACCCCGGAGTCGTACGCGACGACGTGGTAGCGCGGGACCGGCGGCGGCCCGTAGCCCTCACCGCGGTGCCAGATGGACTCCGTCCACTCGTACGCTGCCTGGCACGTCACCTCCTTGACGAGGTCGCGCCCGATGAGGCCGGGCGACGCCTTCGCCTTCGCCGCCAGGCTCCGAGGGTCCGGGTCCTCGCTGGAGATGACCCCTTCCTGCGCTCCGTGGTCGCGGAGGTGGCGGGTGAGCGCGCGCGTGTCGATCCCCTGGATCCCGACGATGCCGTGGGTCGCCAGATACGCGTCGAGCGTCCCCGTCGCGCGCCAGGACGAGGCGAGGGCCGAGGCTTCGCGGACGATGAAGCCCTCGACCCAGGGCCGCCCCGACTCGACGTCCTCCGCGTTGACGCCCGTGTTCCCGATGTGCGGCGCCGTCATGCAGACGAGCTGGCCCTTGTAGGAGGGGTCGGTCAGCACCTCCTGGTAGCCGGTCATCGCCGTGTTGAAGACCACCTCGCCGGCGGCCTCGCCGCGGGCCCCCAGGGCCTCGCCCTCGAAGACGCGACTGTCGGCGAGAGTCAGCAGCGCGCGCTGGCTCATCGCATCGCCCCGACGTCGACGACGCCGTCCCGCATCACGACACGCCCGCCGACGATCGTCATCCACGGGCTCCCCACGCACGGCCAGCCCCCGAACGGCGTGTTCCGCGCTTTCGAATGAAACCGCGTGGGGTCGATCGTGCGCTCCCGGCCGAGGTCGAGGATCGTCACGTCCCCGGGCGCCCCGGGCGTCAGCGTCCCGCCCGGGAGGTCGAGGACCCGCGCCGGACCGACGGTGAGCCGGGCGATGAAGGTCGGGAGGTCGAGCACCCGCTCGCGGACGAGGTGGGTGAGGCAGAGCGCGATGGCCGTCTCGAGGCCGACGATCCCGTTGGCCGCGTGCTCCAGCTCCACCTCCTTGTCGGCGAGGGCGTGGGGCGCGTGGTCGGTCGCGATCGCGTCGAGCGTCCCGTCCGCGAGCGCCTCGCGGCACGCCTCGACGTCGCGCTTGGACCGGAGCGGCGGCGCCATCCTGGCGTTCGCGTCGTAGGTGCGCAGCGCCTCCTCGGTGAGGAGGAGGTGGTGCGGCGTCACCTCGCCGGTGACCGGGACGCCCCGCGCCTTGGCGTCGCGGATCAGGCGCACGGCCGCGGCCGTCGAGACGTGGGCGACGTGGACGCGGTGCCCCGTCAGCTCCGCCAGCGCGATGTCGCGCGCCACCATGACCTCCTCGGCGGCCGCGGGGATGCCGCGCAGCCCGAGGTCCGTCGAGACGAAGCCCTCGTGCATCACGCCGCCCTCGCACAGGAAGGCGTCCTCGGCGTGCGAGATGACCGGCTTCCCGAAGGCCTGCGCGTACTCGAGGGCGCGCCGGAGGAGGGCCGAGTTCATCACCGGCCGCCCGTCGTCCGAGTAGGCGACGCAGCCGGCCTCGGCCAGCTCGCCGAGCTCCGCCAGCTCGGTCCCCTTGAGCCCCCGCGTGACGGCCCCGATCGGGTAGACGCGGACGGCTCCGTCCGCCCGGGCCTGGGCGAGGACGTAGTCCGTGACCGCGCGGGTGTCGTTGACGGGATTGGTGTTCGCCATGGCGGCGACGGCGGTGAAGCCGCCCGCGGCCGCGGCGCGCGTTCCCGTCGCGATCGTCTCCTTGTACTCGTAGCCGGGCTCGCGGAGGTGGACGTGGATGTCGATGAACCCGGGCGCGACCACCCGGCCGGCGGCGTCCATGGTCGGCGTCCCGGCCGGGGCCTGGAGCCCGGGCCCGACCCGGCTCACGAGGCCGTCCAGGATCAGCACGTCGGCGGGGCCGTCGAGGCCGTTCGCTGGATCGATCACGCGGCCGTTCCGGATGAGGAGGTTCATGCCGCCCCCCGTGCCACGTCGACCGCGGGTTCGCCGCGCGGGCCGACCAGGAGGTAGAGCAAGGCCATCCGCACCGCCACGCCGTTGGCGACCTGCTCGAGGATCACCGAGTAGGGCCCGTCCGCGACCTCGGGCGCCATCTCGATCCCCCGGTTCACCGGCCCGGGGTGCATGATCAGGACGTCGTCGCGGGCCCCCCGGAGCTTCTCGAGCGAGAGCCCCCAGAGCCGCGAGTACTCCCGGAGCGATGGGATGTAGGTGCCGGTCATCCGCTCCTGCTGGAGGCGCAGCGTCATGATCACGTCCACGTCCCGGATCGCGTCCTCGAGCCGGTACGACACCTTCACGCCGAGCTCCTCGATGCCCGGCGGGATGAGGGTGGGCGGCCCGGCCACGGTGACGCTCATCCCCATCTTCCGCATGCCGGCGATGTTCGAGCGCGCGACGCGGCTGTGCGCGATGTCGCCGACGATCGCCACCGAGAGGCCCTCCAGGTGACCGCGCTTCTCCCGGATCGTCAGGAGGTCCAGGAGCGCCTGGGTCGGGTGCTCGTGCATCCCGTCCCCCGCGTTGATGATCGAGCAGCGAAGCGCGCGCGCCAGCATGTGGGGGGCGCCGGAGGCCGAGTGGCGGATCACCACGCAGTCGGGGCTCATCGCCTCGATGCTCCTCGCCGTGTCCATGAGGGTCTCCCCCTTCACGACGCTCGAGGAAGAGCCCGAGACGTTGACGACGTCGGCGGAGAGCCACTTCCCGGCGATCTCGAAGGAGGTCCGCGTGCGGGTCGAGGGCTCGAGGAAGAGGTTCACGATGGTCTTCCCGCGGAGGGCGGGCACCTTCTTGATCTCCCGGCTGGCGATCTCCTTCATGGAGGCCGCCGTGTCCAGGATCGTCTGGATCTCGGCCGGCTCCAGGCTGCGGATCTCGAGGAGGTCCTTCCGCTTGAGCCCCATGCGGTTCCTCCTTTACCCCACGGCGCCGGGCCGAGAACCGAGCAGATCGAGGACGCAGAGCCGAGGACGCAGGGATGCGACGGTTATCGGCACGGCGCTACCCCACGGGTTCCTGGATGACCACCCGATCCTGCCCGTCGTGCTCGCGGAGAAGCACCTGGACGATCTCGCGGTGCGAGGTGGGGAGGTTCTTTCCGACGTAGTCCGCCCGGATGGGCAGCTCCCGGTGCCCCCGGTCGACGAGGACGGCGAGCTGGATCATCCGCGGGCGCCCGAGGTCGATGATCGCGTCGAGGGCCGCCCGGATGGTCCGGCCGGTGTAGAGGACGTCGTCCACCAGGATGACCGTCTTGCCCGTCACCGGGAACGGGATGTCGGTCCCGCGGAGGATGGGCGCCTCGGCCTTGAGCCCGAGGTCGTCCCGGTAGAGGGTGATGTCGAGGGCGCCGACCGGGACCTTGACCCCTTCGATGGCCTGGAGGCGCTCGGCGACCCGCCGGGCCAGCGACACTCCCCGCGTCCGGATGCCGACCAGGGCGAGGCCCTCCGTCCCGCCGGCGCGCTCGAGGATCTCGTGGGTGATGCGCGTGAGCGCGCGGTCGATCCCCTGCTCGTCGAGGACCTGGGTCTTTTCCCGGAGGGTCATCGGGGGGCTCACCGGGTCGGGCCGGTGGCGGGCATCAAAAAACCCTCCCCGGGACCCGGGAAGGGTGGCAGGAGCGCCGTCTCCGTCGTCATCGTCTCTCCTTATGGACCTCGCAGGGTCCACTTAAAGGAGCCATCACACCAAAGACTCTACCCGGCGCCCCCGGTGGTTGTCAAGCGCTGGCTCCGTCTTGCCCACTCCCACTTTTCCCCTGGGGTGATGGGGGCGGTCGGCGGACGCCAT
>CAZDYT010000487.1:0-3774 GCA_964509395.1 uncultured bacterium | reverse complement strand
CGACCCCGGAAAGTGGCCTGATTCTCCCATGCGGAAGCGTGCTCGTAAACCTGCTCGTTCCCGACGGGGCTGCGAGTGAGCTGAGAGCGCGCGCCCACCGGCTGCCGTCGTTGCAACTGTCGGAGCGGTCAGCCTGTGACCTTGAACTGCTGGCGACGGGTGGATTCTCCCCACTGAACCGCTTCATGGGCCGCGCGGACCACGAGCGAGTCCTGGGCGAGATGCGCCTGGCCGACGGCCACATTTTCCCGATTCTGGTGACGCTGCCGGTGGAGCGGGGTCCAGCGGTGCGATTGGATTGGGAGATCGCGCTGCGGAGCGCGAAAAACGAGCTGCTTGCGGTCATGACGATCGAGGAGATCTACGAGTGGGACCGGAGGGAAGTGGCGCAGGAGGTGTTTGGCACTCAGGATCTGCGTCACCCGCTGGTCGCAGAGATGCAGCGCTGGGGCCCGCTCAACATCTCGGGGCGCCTCCAGGTCCTCGATCTGCCGCGCCACTATGACTTTCAGGACCTGCGCCTGACACCCGCGGAGACGCGGACTCGGCTGGCGGGGTCCCGCTACACGAACGTCGTCGCCTTTCAGACGCGGAACCCGCTCCACCGCGTGCACGAGGAGCTGACGAAGCGGGCGGCGCAAGAGGTCGGCGGCGCGTTGTTGCTGCACCCGGTGGTCGGCATGACGAAGCCGGGGGATGTCGACCACTACACGCGGGTGCGGACCTACAAGGCGCTGGCCGAGCGGTACTACGAGCCGGGACGCGTGCTGTTGGCGTTGCTCCCGCTCGCGATGCGCTTGGCTGGACCGCGCGAAGCGTTGTGGCATGCCCTCATCCGGCGCAACCACGGCGCGAACTATCTGATTATCGGCCGCGACCACGCGAGTCCTGGCACGGACTCGGCCGGCAAGCCGTTCTATGGTCCGTATGACGCCCAAGAGTTGGTGGGACGGTTCAAGGACGAACTGGGCGTCGGTGTCGTGCCTTTTCGGGAACTGATGTACCTGCCCGACGAAGGTCGCTACGAAGAGGTTTCGCGGATCACACCGGTGACGCGGACCGCCTCGATCTCAGGGACGCAGGTGCGTGAGGAGTTCCTCAACGCGGGCCGCAAGCTCCCGGCATGGTTCACGCGTCCGGAGGTGGCTGAGATCCTGAGCGAGAGCTATCCGCCGCGGCACCGGCAGGGCCTTTGCGTCTGGTTCACCGGACTGAGCGGCAGCGGCAAGTCGACGACGGCTGAGGTGCTCACGGTCCTGCTGCTCGAGCATGGGCGTCAAGTCACCATCCTGGACGGCGACGTCGTGCGGACGCACCTATCGAAGGGCCTGGGGTTCAGCAAGGAGGACCGCGACACGAACATCCGACGGATCGGGTTCGTGGCGGCCGAGATCGTCCGGCACGGAGGCGTGGTGGTCTGCGCAGCAGTGAGCCCGTATCGTGCCACGCGCGAAGACGTGCGGAACATGGTGGGAGCGGATCGCTTCAATGAAGTCTTCGTCGATACGCCGCTGGAGGTGTGCGAGCAGCGGGACACGAAGGGGATGTACGCGAAGGCACGGCGGGGCGAGATCCACGGTTTCACGGGCATCGACGATCCCTATGAGGTGCCGCTGAATCCGGAGATTACGCTGGACACGGTGCTCTTCACGCCGGCGCAGAACGCGCGCCGGATTCTGGAGCATCTGCAGGGTCAGGGTTTTGTGCGGGGAGCCAGCTAGGAATCGCTCGGCAGCTCGAGGGCGGCCGGAGGTCCAGCTCGCGCCCGACTGGACTCCGGCCAAGTGTGCTGGGCGCCTCCGGTCGGACCTCAGGAGTGAAGGGCACGCGAATGGGAGCCGAGAGAACCTGGCCTCGTGCGGATCTAGACACAGCGAGGTCCACCCACTGCAAACGCCAGTTCGGGCGCTGACGGAGAACGTTCGTGACTGAGACGCACATCCGAAGCGTGGTGAAGGGCGTCAGCTGGAGGATCGTTGGGACGCTGGATACGATGCTCTTGGTGTTTCTCTTTTCGGGAAATGTCTCGCTGGCGGCGATCGTTGGCTCCACTGAAGCGATCACGAAAGTGATCCTCTTCTGGGCGCATGAACGAGCCTGGCAGCGAATTGGCTGGGGGCGGACTGTTCGAGCGACACCTGTCCCCGAGCGAGCCACGGGATGACCTGCCTCTCGGGGCCGCGACGCACAGCCTGGGCGCGACGAGGTGATTCGGTAGCCGATGCGAGGTGACCCGTCCGTCGTCGCGCGTCGCTCTCACTTACGACACCCTCTTGTACGGCTCAATCGACACAGGTACCATCGTGGTGGATCTTGGCGCGGATTCTGCGCGCCTGTGAGCTGCGAGGCTATCCGAAGATCGGCTGGGACCCAGCGCGCTCGTGTGATCACCTCTGGCGGAGCGTAGAGCGATAGCCAGTATCACGGATCCGCGAGCCACGCGGATCCCCGGTCACGATTCACACCTTCAGTGACGCGATTGTTCCGTGTCAGCATGAGTCGGAGATATGGACTGCCGGCACGCCTGGCCTGGGCCGCATTCTTCGGTAGGAGGACGCGCCTTTGAGTTCCCCGCGCGACCGCGAACCCGTGGCCGGGCCACTGGGCGATCTGGACTCCGAAGTCTTCCAGCGCTACGGCTACCGGGTGGTGGACTGGATCGCCGAGTACCTCGCGCATCCCGAGCGCGTGCCGGTCCTGGCGCGCGTCAAGCCCGGAGACGTCCGGGGCGCCTTGCCCGCCACGGCGCCTGGGGCGCCCGAGTCCCTCGACGCGATCCTCGCCGACTTCGAGCGCCTGATCCTGCCCGGGATCACCCACTGGAACCACCCAGGGTTCTTCGCCTACTTCTCGATACAGGGTCGGTCCCCGGGATCCTCGGCGAGCTCCTGTGCGCGGCGCTCAACGTGAACGCCATGCTCTGGCGCACCTCGCCGGCCGCGACGGAGCTCCAGGAGGTCGTGCTCGACTCGAGACCGGTGAGGAGCGCGGCGATCTCCTGAACAGGCTCCACGGTGGCCGAGAGCCCGATCCGCACGGGCGGCATCTCGGCGAGATCGGCCAGGCGCTCGAGCGTGACGGCGAGGTGGACGCCCCGCTTCGAGCCCGCGACCGCGTGGATCTCGTCCACGATGAGGTAGCGCACTGCGCCGAGCGCCGCCCGCATCCGTTCGGAGGCGAGGAGGATGAAGAGCGACTCCGGCGTCGTGACGAGGATGTGCGGCGGCCGGCGCCCCATCGCGGCGCGCTCGGGCGCGGGTGTGTCCCCGGTCCGCACCGCCGCGCGCAGCTCGCCGAGCCCCATCCCCAGCTCGCGGGCGGCCTCCCGGATGCCGGCCAGAGGCTCGGCGAGGTTCCGGTGGATGTCGTGGTTCAGGGCCTTGAGGGGTGAGACGTAGACGACGTGGATCCGGTCCGCCAGCGTCCCGGTCGCCGCCTCCTGGACGAGGGCGTCGAGGGTCCAGAGAAAGGCGGCAAGCGTCTTGCCGGACCCGGTCGGGGCGGTGATGAGCGTGTGCTGCCCCGCCGCGATGGCGGGCCAGCCGTGCCGCTGCGGCTCCGTCGGCCCCGGAAAGCGGCGGCTGAACCAGGCGCGGACGGCGGGGTGGAAGCGGCTCAGAACGGGGTCCATCGGCGACCGGGCCCATTGTAGCAGCAATCGGTCCGGGCCGGGCCGCCGGCCCGCCCGCGCGCAGGCGCCTGCGGGACTCGCGTCCGGACTCGCTGGCGGTGTATGGTAACCCCACATTCCTTGGCAGGAGGCGGGCCAAGAAC
>CAZDYT010000486.1:0-3774 GCA_964509395.1 uncultured bacterium | reverse complement strand
GCCGAGTACGTCAACGCCCTCTGGCACTTCGATTTCCACCACGGCTCGCGCAAGGTGCTCACCCCGCGCGGGTGGCAGACGCCGATGCTGCTCGGCATCATCGACGATCACTCGCGCCTGGTGCCGCACCTGCAGTGGTACCTGAGCGAGACCGCGGAGGACCTCGTCCACGGCCTCACCCAGGCCTTCGGCAAGCGAGGGCTGCCTCGTCAGGTTCTTTCGGACAACGGCTCCGCCATGACTGCGGCGGAGGTCAAGCAGGGCCTGGCCCGGCTCGGCATCATCCGGGACACCACGCTTCCGTACAGCCCCCATCAAAACGCCAAGCAGGAAGTGTTCTGGGCCCAGATCGAAGGCCGGCTGATGCCGATGCTGGAGGGTGTTCGCGATCTCACCGTGCCGCTGCTGAATGACGCCACCCAGGCCTTCGTGGAGCGGGAGTACCACCGGAAGGTCCACGACGAGATTGGTCAGACGCCCCTGGAGCGCTACCTGGCAAACAAGCACGTCGGCCGGGACTGTCCAGACAGCCTGACCCTGCGGCAGGCCTTCGCAGTGCAGGAGCGCCGCACCCAGCGCCGCAGCAACGGCACGGTGAGCATCGAGGGGATCCGCTTCGAGATCCCCTCCCGTTTCCGCCACCTGGAGCGACTGGTCGTCCGCTACGCATCCTGGGATCTCACCCACGTGTGGCTGGTGGACAAGGAAGCCGGAACCGTGATCACGCGGATCTACCCGGTAGACAAGCACGGCAACGCCGACGGCAGGAGGCGGAGTCTGGAACCACTGACCGCCGCACAGGCGCCCTCCGCCAAGGCCGAGAGTGGCATCGCGCCGCTGCTGGCCAAGCTCATGGCCGATTACGCCGAGAGCGGCCTGCCGCCCGCCTACATCCCCAAGAACGACACAAACGACGACAAGGAGAACGAGTCATGAGCCTGCACAAGCACACCGCGCTGTTCGGCCTCAAGCACGACCCCTTCGCGCCCGACGTTCCCACCGAGGCCCTCTTCACGCCACCTCGGGTGGAGCATTTCTTCTTCCGGGCTGAACAGCAGGCCCGGCACGGCGGCTTCATCGCCATCACGGGCGACAACGGCAACGGGAAATCGACCGCCCTGCGCCAGCTCTACCAGCGCCTGAGCCTGGTCCCCGACCTCGTCACCGCAGTGCTCACCAGACCGCAGAGCGATCTCGCCGATTTCTACCGGGAGATGGGGGACCTGTTCGACGTGCCCTTGCGCCCCCACAACCGCTGGGCTGGCTATCGGGCTCTGCGCGAGAAGTGGCTGACCCATCAGGGCGCCACCCTCTGGCGCCCGGTCTTGTTCGTGGACGAGGCCCAGCAAATGCCCGCCTCCGTCCTCTCCGAGCTGCGCCTGATCTCCAGCACCAACCTCGACTCGCGCGCCGTCCTCACCGTCGTGCTCTGCGGCGACTCCCGCCTCACCCAGCGCTTCCGAGAAGTCGATCTGATCCCCCTGGCCAGCCGCATCCGGGTCCGGCTGGTCCAGGAGGCGGCCACCCCCAAGGAACTCTACGACTGCCTGCAGCACCTGCTCGCCCAAGCCGGCAACTCCCAGCTCATGACCGCCGGACTCATGAGCACCCTCTGCGAGCACGCTCTGGGCAACTACCGGGTCCTCGCCAACATGGGGGCGGAGTTGCTCGCCGCCGGAGCCCGCGCCGAGGTCTCCCAGCTCGACGAGAAGCTCTTCCTGGAGGTATTCGGCCCCGCCTCCCGAGAGAAGGGGCGTGCGCGCAACGTACAGAGCGCGGTTCCCAGCGTCCGCCCATGAAGATGCTCCCCGTCGTCCCTGCACATCAACTGGTGAGCATCTGCGAGCAGCAACGCTGGCTCATCGAAGGCTTGTGGGCCGAGCAAGCAGTGGGAATCGTAGGCGGCGAGCCCAAGAGCTTCAAGACGTTCCTCGCCCTCGACATGGCCGTGGCGGTGGCCTCGGGAGCGCCCTGTCTCGGGCACTTCCGCATCCCCTCTCCAGGACGGGTCGTCCTCTACGCCGCCGAGGACTCCCCGGCCACCGTGCGCGAGCGGCTCGAGGGCATCAGCCTCGCCGCCGGACGCGCCCTCCCGGAGCTCGACATCCAGGTCATCACCGCTCCCACTCTCCGCCTCGACCTCACCGACGATTGCCAGAAGCTGACCGCCACCGTGGCGCAACTCAGCCCCCGACTCCTGATCCTCGACCCCTTCGTCCGGCTGCACCGCAAGAGCGAGAACGACAGCTCCGAAGTGGCACCCCTGCTCGCCTACCTGCGTGAGCTGCAGCGCCAGTACCAGGTGGCAGTCACCGTGGTCCACCACGCGCGCAAGGGCGCGGACGGAGCTCGGGCGGGCCAGGCACTGCGGGGCAGTTCCGAGTTCCACGCCTGGGGCGACTCGAACCTCTACCTCCGTCGCCGCTCCGAGCGTCTGGTCCTCACTGTCGAACATCGCGCCGCCGCCGCCATGGCTGATCTGGCCGTCAGCCTGTGCACCGGGCCGGGCCTCGCTCTGCGGGCCGTCGCCGAGCCGGCCGCACCCGAGCCCGCGGCAGCTTCTTCCCTGCCGGACAAGGTCGAGGCCGTCCTCGCCCAGAGCCCGCAGCCACTTCGCTTCGCCGAGCTACGCCAGGCCTGCCGCATCCGAACCGCGCGACTCTGCTCCGTCCTCGACGAAATGGCCCGCCAGGGGCGAGTCCACAAGACTCCCGCGGGCTATTCACTCGTCACCGCCGCCTGACGCGCGCCCGGTTTCCCTTTCCCATCCATCCGTCCCCTGGCAGTACTCGGGAAAGGGAAACCGGAAACCGCCGTCCCAACCGAAGAGAGGACTCGACCTTGCTCCATCGCACGCCCGACTTCAAAGACCTCAAGCGGCACATCTCCATCGAACACGTCCTCGCCCACCGAGGCCTGCTCAATCACATGCAGCGGCAGGGCGATCGGCTGATGGGGTGCTGTCCGATTCATCACGGCGACTCGCCCACCGCTTTCGTGGTGAGCCAGTCCAAGAACCTCTGGTGGTGCTTCACCGGCTGCCAGGCCGGGGGAGACGTGGTCGAACTCGTCCGCCGCCTCGATCAGTGCAGCTATCCCGAGGTGGCGCGCCATCTCGCCACCCTGGCCGACGTCCTCCCGCCCGCGGCCGCTCACACAGCACCAGCACCAGCACCACGCCGCTTCCAGCCCTTCACGCGGACGCTGCCAATCGACCATTCTTCAGCTTGGCTGCAACACAAGCGCATCCGTCCCGAGACCGCACGTACCTTCGAGGCCGGTTGCTATCACGGCGGCGGCTTCCTCAGTGGATGCGTCGCAGTCCGACTCCACGACCCAGACGGCGCTCCCCTCGGCTACGCCGGCCGCCGGCTCGACCCCAACGAAATCCGCGCCTATGGCAAGTGGAAGCTACCTCCCACGTTCCCCCGTAGCCAGATCCTCTTCGGCTTCCATCGGATTCGGCCCAGCCTCTCCCGCGGCCTAGTGCTCGTCGAGTGCCCTTGGGGAGTCATGCGCCTGGCCCAGCTCGGCATACCCGCCGTCGCCTTGCTCGGCACCCATGCCTCCGACATCCAGGAGCGCATGCTCGCACTCGCGCCAATCCTCGTGCTGCTCATGGATGGCGACCCCGCAGGCCGACGAGCCGCAGTCCACCTGCAGCAACGGCTCGATGATCACTGCGATGTCCACCTCGCATCCCTGCCCGATGGATGCGACCCCGACGACCTCAGTGACGATGCCCTCGCGGCTACGCTGCGGCAGTTCCCTCTG
>CAZDYT010000485.1:0-3776 GCA_964509395.1 uncultured bacterium | reverse complement strand
GTTGAAGATCATCCGGTCGCGCAGGATGCCCGCATTGTTCACGACGATGTCGATCCGCCCGAAGGCATCCAGCGCCGCCTCGACGATGCGCTGGCCGCCGGCCATCGACGCGACCGACTCGTAGCTCGGGGCGGCTTCGCCGCCAGCCTGGCGGATTTCCTCTACGGCCCGGTCCGCCGGAGATCGCTCTCCCCCCGTCCCGTCCTCACGGCCCCCGAAGTCGTTGACGACGACCCGAGCCCCCGCCGCGGCCATCATGCGGGCGATCTCCCGCCCGATGCCGCGCCCGGCTCCGGTCACCACCGCGACGCGATCCTTGAGCAGCATCGACTAGGACACGACCTCGATGGTGCCGCCGGGATCTTCGGCCATGATCTCGCCCACCTGGCGCGTCTCGGTCACCCCCGCCCGCTCGAGCGCCCGGAGCAGCGCCGGACCCTCGGGGGTGGCGATGAGGAGGCCGCCGGAGGTCTGGGCATCGGCGATCACGGCGCGGAGGGGGTCGGGGATCGCCGCGTCCCACTGGACGCCGCTGGCCACGGCCCGCAGGTTCCGCTTGGTTCCGCCCGGCACGTGTCCCGCTTGCGCGAGGGCGACGACGTCGGGCAGGAGGGGGATCCGTCCGGCGCTGAGCCGCGCCCGGACCCCCGAGCCGGTCGTCACCTCACGGAGGTGCCCGAGGAGGCCGAACCCCGTGACGTCCGTAACCGCATGTACCCGCACCTGGGCCGCGGCCTCGGCGGCCGCGCGGTTGAGCGCCACCATGGTCCGCACGGCGGCATCCACCGCCGCGGCCGGGGCGTGCCCCTGCTTGATGGCCGTCGAGATGATCCCGGTGCCGATGGGCTTGGTGAGGATCAGCGCGTCTCCGGGTCGGGCCCCGACGTTCTTCCACACGCGTGCCGGATGAACGAGGCCGGCGACGGCATACCCGACCTTGGGCTCCGCGTCATCGATCGTATGGCCGCCGACGACGCTGACGCCTGCTTCCCGCCCCTTCTCGGCCCCGCCCTTGAGGATCTCACCCAGGATGCCGAGCGGGAGCCGGTCCTTCGGGAATCCGACGATGGACAGCATCGCGATCGGTCGGCCGCCCATGGCGTAGACGTCGGAGAGCGAGTTCGCCGCGGCGATCTGGCCGAAGGCGTAGGGGTCGTCCACGATCGGCGTGAAGTAGTCGACGGTCAGCACGAGCGCGAGGTCGTCCGTCAGCCGGTAGACCGCCGCGTCGTCCGACGTCTCGGGTCCCACCAGCAGGTTGGGATCCGTGATCGGCGGCAGCATCCGCAGCACCTGGGCCAGATCCTCCGGCCCGAGCTTGCAGGCTCAGCCGGCTCCGTGGGAGAGCGTCGTCAGCCGGACCGGCGCGTCCATGGTCCCACCTCCTCACGGGTTTGATGCGCGTTGCTCAGGTGGCGATGCCGCCCGGTCCGCGCCCGCCGCCTGGGTGGCGCCGCCACGCCCACCTCAGAGGGAGGCCACGCTTGATTATAGGCAGCGTCGTGCGGTGCGTCAAACCACTGTCGGGCCACGTCGCCGATCCTCCACTGCCCGGATGAGCACCGCGCCCACGACGAAGACGATCGCCGAGTAGTAGATCCACATGATCAGCGCGATCGTCACCCCCAGCGAGCCGTACAGGGTGCTGTAGACGCCGATCCCCTCGATGTAGAAGCGGAAGAGCTGTTTCGCGATCTCCCACAGGACCGCGGCGATCACGCTGCCCGCGAGGACGCTCGGCCACCGGATGCGCTGGATCGGGACGAACCGGTAGAGCACCACGAACAGGGCCGTGTCGGAGAGGATCGCCAGGAACAGCCCGACCCACTCGAACAGCGTAGCGAAGAGCCGTCCGTGCCCGAGCAACGAGACCAGGCGCCTCGTCCACAAGAACGCCGCGGTGATGCCCATGGTCAGGAAGAAGAGCAGCGTGAGGAGCAGGATCATCCAGACATCGAACAGCAGTCCGTGGACGAAAGTCCGGCCCTTGAGCGCGAAGACCCGATTCAGGACGAACCGCGTCGCCGCGAAGAGTTGGCTGGCGAAGAGGAGCAGGATCACCGTTCCCAGGAGGCCCGAGATCTTTCGGGCCTGCGCGACGCTCGTGAGGATCCGTTCCACGTCGGCCTGGTAGACGGGCAAGATCTCGGTGAGTTGGTTCACGACCTCCCGGACCACCGTTTCGTCCGAGAGGAGAAAGCCGCCTCCGGCGACGAGCAAGAGCGAGAAGGGAACGATGCAGATGACGACGTAGAAGGAAAGCCCCGCGGCAAGGAAGAAGCCGTCGTTCGTCCAGAAACAGCGAACGGCGTCGCGGAACAGCCCAGTCACACGACGCGGACGCTACGGGCGGGCGCGCGCCTCGCGTGGCAACCAGACGAGCGAGTCCTCGGTCTTCCCCGATGGCCGGTACTCCAGCCCGACGTAGTCGGCGTAGCCGGCCCTCTCGAGCGCGCGCAGCACGTTCGGATAGTTGATCTCGCCCGTCCCTGGCTCGTGGCGACCCGGAACGTCCGCGATTTGGACGTGCCCGATCCACGGGAGGTCCTTCGTCATCGTCTCGATGAGCTGTCCCTCCATGCGCTGCATGTGGTAGCAGTCGTACTGGAAGCGCACGTTGGGCTCGCCCACCTCCCGGACGATCTCGAACCCGAGCCGGGAGCGGTCGAGGAAGTACCGAGGACTCTCCCACGTGTTCAGCGCCTCGATCAGGAGGGTGATGCCGGCGGCGCGGGCGAGCGGGGCGGCCCGCTTGAGGTTCTCGACGACCGTCCGGCGCATCTCCGTCTCGCTCACCCCGTCCACGCGGTTCCCGGCCAGGACGTTCAGCCGGCGGCAGCCGAGCCGCCGCGCGGTGGCGATCGCGTCCTCGACCGTCTTCACGAGGTGATCCCGCCGGCGCGGGTCGCACAGATAGCCGCGGTCGCCGGCGGCAAAGTCTCCCCCGTCGGGGTCGAAGAGCACCAGTTCGAGCCCGTGGCGCCGGAGCTCGCGCTCGACACCGTCCCGATCGACGTTGTGCGCGAACAGGAACTCCACCGCCCGAAACCCCGCGGCCGCCGCCCGCTCAAAGCGCTCGAGGAACGATACTTCGTTGAAGAGCATCGTGAGGTTCGCCGAGTACCGGACCATGGGCGGTCCTTTCCCGTGAGGTGGAAGCGGTTCAGCGCCCGCCGCGGGCGAGCCGCTCGGCGTTCTCTGACGCGATCCGCCTCGCCCCCTCCGGCGGAAGTTGCCGGAGCCAGGTCCGCGTCCAATTCTGCGCCGCGGGGAGCTCGCCCCAGCGCGAGGGCACCCAGGTGTCGGTCCCGATCATGAAGCGGTCAGGATGCCGGAGGAAGAGGGCGCGCCAGGCCGGATCGAGTCGCCCTCCAGGCGCGACATCCGAGCGCAAAGCCAGCTCGACCGTGAGGTCGGGATATCGGTCCACGAGCCGGCCGACCTCGTCAGGGCCCGACGACGTCCCAGCGTGCGCCCAGAGGACCCGAAGTTCCCGGCCCAGCCCCAGCAGGACCTCCACGGCCTCCGCGTCACAGTGGCAGTGCAGGAACAGGTCATTCCGTGTTGCCAGCTCCGTCACCTCCTGGACCACTGCCGAGCGCGCCTCCTCGCCGCGCAGATGGAACTCCCCGATCCCGCGATAGATCCCCCGGCGGAGCCGTGTCTCGAGGTAGCCTGGGACGGTCGGATCGCGATGCCAGCTGCCGAGCTCCCCCGGGGTGCGATAGGGCCGCAGCACCGGCACCACGCGCCCCGGGGCCGCCTCGTACAGCCGG
>CAZDYT010000484.1:0-3782 GCA_964509395.1 uncultured bacterium | reverse complement strand
CCTTCGAGCTCGGCGACGGACACTTCCGTCCCGAGGCCGGCGGCCGGGACCATCACCGCGGGCAGGTGGAGCGCCGCCCGGATCGTCGGGCCCGCGTCGGGCCGCCACGTCGCCGTGACGCCGCTCAGCTCCGCGCGCCCGGTCGGCGTCCAGCCCAGTCCCGCGACGGCGGCGGCGAAGGCGAGGTCGGCGCTCGCGTGAGGGAGCGCGACCTCGAGACGCCCCCGCTCGAGGGTAGCCGTCCCGCTGGCCGCCATGAGGTCGCCGGCGGTGACGCTGCCGCGCGCCGCCATGGCCTGCGCCGCGCTCAAGTCCACGTCGAGGTGCAGCTCGAGGGCGCGGCCGCGGAGCGCCGCCGCGGTCGCCGGCCCGAGCCAGCCGGCAAGCGGCGCGAGGGCGCCGCGACCCGCCACGACGAGACGCGCCGTGTCGCCCTCCAGGCGGCCCCCGACCGTGAGGACGAGCGGCGTCGCGTGCGGCTCGCGGAGGGTCAGCTCTCCGTGCGCCTCGCCGCGCCCCTTGCGGAGGACGAGGTCGAACCCGGTGGTGCCGCCGGCGTGTCTTGCCGTCCCGCCCGTCAGGGTCACGTCCAGCGACAGCGGCCCCGCCAGAAAGCCGGCGATCCCCTGACGCAACCCCTCGAGGGCCGCCAGCCCGGCGCTTCCGCCCGCCGGAACTTCCACGGCGGGCTGCCTGACGCTCAGGCGGACCGGCGCCGCATCGCCGCGCGCCGCGGCCAGGAGCGGTCCGGTCGCCTCGACGGTGTCGGCGACCACCGTCGCGGGCCAGCCGCCGCGACGCGGCAGCTCGACGCCGCGCATCACCACGCGCTGCGTGCCCACGTCCGTCACGCGGTCGATGCGGACCTCCCGTGCGAGGACCCTGGAGAGCGCCGCCGCGAGCACGCGGGCGGAGCGGCGCTGATCCGACAGGATGACGTAGCCGACGACCGTGAACGCCACGAGGGTGAGGAGGACCCCGCCCGCGAACGCGGTGAGGGCACGATGGCGGCGAATCCAGCTGCCGAGACCCATACGCTCCTTCGACGGGGTGGCTCAGTACGACTTCGGCAGGCCCAGCACGCGCTCGGCCAGATAGTTGAGCACCATCTCCTGCGACACCGGCGCGATCTTGTAGAGCCGCACTTCCCGCCAGAGCCGCTCGACGTGGAACTCCTTGGCGTAGCCGAAGCCCCCGAACGTTTGCAGCGCGGCGTCGCACGCCTCGAACCCCGCCTCCGCGGCCAGGAGCTTCGCGGCGTTCGCCTCCGCGCCACAGGGAAGCCCCCGATCGAACAGTGCGGCCCCTCGGAGCGCCAGGGTCCAGGCCGCTTCGAGCCGCGCCCACGCCGTCGCCAGCGGGTGCGCGATCGCCTGGTTCTGGCCGATCGGCCGCCCGAAGACCACGCGCTCACGGGCGTACTGGGCCGCCCGCTCGAGGGCGGCGCGCCCGATCCCCACCGCCTCCACCGCGACCAGGATGCGCTCGGGGTTGAGCGAGTCGAGCAGGTGATAGAAGCCCCGCCCGACTTCGCCCACGACGTCCTCGTCGGCGACCCGCAAGCCGTCGATGATCACCTCGTTGGAGTCCACGGCCGCCCGCCCGAGCTTGTCGATCTCGCGGATCGTCACCGTCGCGGGGTCCAGGTCCGCCACGAACAGCGTGAGCCCCTCGAGCTTCCGCGGGCCGACCTCCTCGTAGGGGGTCGTGCGCGCCAGGAGGAGGACCTTCTGCGAGTGCCGGGCGTTCGACGTCCACACCTTGCGCCCGGTGATGACCCACCCCGCGCCGTCCCGGCGCGCGGTCGTCTGGATCCGGCTCGTGTCGCTCCCGGCGTTCGGCTCGGTCACGCCGAAGGCGAGGCTGAGCGCCCCGGCCGCGATCCCGGGGAGAAGGCGCTCGCGGAGCCCGTCGCTGCCGTGCTTGATGATCGGCATGGGCGGGAAGACCGCGAAGTGGATCGGGGACGCCCCGGAGAGGCCCGCGCCCGAGGCGCAGATCGCCTCGAGCATCAACGACGCCTCGAGGACCCCGAGCCCGGCCCCGCCGTAGGACTCGGGGATGACGATCCCGAGCCAGCCCGCCCGCGCGAACGCCCCCACGAACTCAAAGGGGTACTCGGCCTTCCGGTCCTTCTCGCGCCAGTACTCCCAGCCGAAGGTGCGTGCGAGGGCCGAGACCTCCTTGCGGATCAGCTCCTGGGCCTCGGTGAACGCGAAATCCATGCGCGCTCCCTCAACCGCAGTATAGCAGGGCACCGAAAAGGGCGAGCTGTGGCAGGGCGCTCGCGCCATTCGGGGAAGGCCACGGCCAGGAGGAGGACCCCGCCCCGGATCGAGGAGGCGGCCGTGGCTCACCCCACGAAGCGCCAGTCATAGGGCGCGAGGGAGATCACCTCCGGCCCTCGCGCGGTGACGATCAGCTGCTCCTCGAGCTTGACGCTCTCGCGGCCGTTCTCCTCTGCGACCAGGGCCTCGACGCAGATCACCATGTTCTCCTGGATCACCTCCGGGTCGTTCCCGAAGCCGCTCCAGCTCATGTCCGGGAAGTAGATGGCCGGCCACTCGTCGGACATCCCGGCGCCGTGCGCCAGGACCACGTAGCGCTGCGCCTTGTACTTCTCCGGGAAGGCCGGCGCCTTCTCGGCGATCTCCGGAAAGCTCACCCCGGGCCGGAAGAGGGGGACCGACTCCTGGATGAAGCGATGCGCGAACTCGTAGAGCTCCCGCTGCTCCGCGGTGGGTCTCCGGTCTCCGCAGAGATACGTGCGTGAGACATCCGCAAAGTAACCCAGGGGACCCGCCATGTCGGTGTCGAACGCCACCAGCTCACCGTCTCGGACCAGGCGGTCCGACGCCGCCTGATACCAGGGATTGGTGTGCCGACCCGCGGTCAGAAGCCGGCCGTCGGTGTACTCCCCGCCCAGCCGGAGATTGGTGGCCGTAAAGACGGCCCAGAGCTCGTTTTCGGTCGCGCCCGGGCGGATCGCATCCCTGACCGCGCAGATGGCCACGTCGGCGACGGCGCAGGCCTGCCGGATCAACGTCAGCTCATCCTGGCTCTTGATGGCGCGCGCGCGCTCGATCGGCACGCGGGCGTCGGCCAGCCGGATCTGCTGCGTCCGCAGCGCCTCGAACCCGACGAAGTCCAGGCGATCGATCCCGAGGCGTTCGCGGCCCAGACCGAGCTCGTCGAGGGTGGCTCTGAGGTCTGCCGCCCACCGGCGAGCGGCCTCCTCCATATTTCGCCCACAGGGGAAGAAGTCCCACGTGCGCGCGCTCCGGACGTCGATCGTGGCGTCGCCCGCCAGGGTGTCGGTGAAGCTGCCGAAGAGGACCACCCGCCCTTGTCGAGGGACGAGGGCATAGCGGTAGTAGAACCGCAAGCCGAAGCCGGTCGACGAGTCACGCGTGCCGGAGGCGTAGCGGATGTTGACCGGATCGTAGAGGAGGACGGCGCCCAGGTCCGCCCTGCCGATCTCGGCCTGCAGGCGCGCCAGCCGCTCGCGCTTCAGGCGCGCGATGTCGACGCGCTGCTCGTAGTCGACGATCTGCTGGCCGACGAGATCCCGCGGGTGAGTGCCCTTGCTCTCTGTCGTCATGGCTCGCCTCCGTTGCGTGATCGTGCGCCGGCCACGCCAGCCCGGTCGTTCCACCGGGCGTTTGGACCCGACCTGTCCGCCGCGCCGAGGGATGCAGGCATTATGCGGAGTCGTCGGCGCGGTCTCAAGCTCCACGCGGACCTCGCGCGACGGGTGCCCGCGCGGGCGTGAGACGGCTCGC
>CAZDYT010000483.1:0-3782 GCA_964509395.1 uncultured bacterium | reverse complement strand
CGCCGTCGAACACGTCGCCCTCGGTGGTCTCGTAGCTGGCGCGGACCCCCCGATAGCGCCCGTCGGGATCCGCGCTGAGCTCGGCGAGCCCCAGGGCCTCCGCGTCGTTGTGGAGGGCCGCGAGGAACGGCGGCGCGGGGAGCGTGGCCGCGGACCGGGCGAGGACGACCTGCGACCGATGCCGGGCGAGCGCCGCGAGGAACGGGACGTCGAAATCGGGCTGGAACCGGTTGGCGCTGTACGAGAACAGGAAGTCGAACGCCACGGCGCGGGTGCCCGCGGCGACCAGGCTGTCGAGGACCGCGGTCCACACGGGCGCGAAGAACGCCCGCGGGTACGGCGCGAGCTCCGGGGCCTCGAGGCTGCGTCGGTCCAGCGCGATGACCGCGACCGCCGCGTCCTCGGGTGCGCCCCGCGGGGGGGCGGCGGCGGATCGGGCCCAGACGAGGAGGTCGAGGAGCGGCCCGTCGGCGGTGACGGGGGCGCCGGCCCAGCTCGCGGCGATGGCGGCCACGAGGGCGCAGAGGGCGCACGTGAGTTCCCGGTACCGGCGCCGCGGAGCCGTGGCCACGGACCCCTCTTCCGTGGAAGGGGCGCTACTCGAGGCGAATCACGGTCAGCGTGGGGCCGGCCGGGTCGGTGAGGGGGGTCGTCACCCGGAAGCGCACCGTCACGGGCGCGGCAGGGGCCTCCGGCAGGAGAGCCAGCTCGTACACGGCGCCCACGGTGAGGGGGGACGCCCCGGGCGGCCAGCGAAGCCGGGGGCCGTCCAGCGGCACCGTCAGCGCCTCCGTGCCTTCGCGGGAGATCCGCGCGCGCGTGAAGCTCCCGGCCCGCGGCCCGGCCAGCACGAAGCTCGGCTGGGCCGGGAGCGTGAGCGGCGGCCCGAGGGCGCGCGTGACGATGCCGCCGATGACGACCTCGCCGCTGGCCTTCAGGGTGACCGGGCGCGGGCAGGCGGTCCGTGCTTCCCGAACCGAGGCGTTCCCGCTGGCGGTGTACGCCTCGACGTTCACGGTGATCGTCCCGCCGACCAGCGTCACCGTCCGGCACGTGTGGTAGTGCAGGAAGACGAGCCTGGTGGTTCCCGGGAGCGAGACGATCGTCCCGCCCGGGATCTCGGTGTAGGGCGGCAGGGCCGGGGTGGATCCCCCGCTCGTCTCGAGCACCAACGCGGCCGGCGCCTGGGCCCCGGCCGGACGTTCCAAAACCGCCAGCGGCACCACCAGACCCAGCGCGAGCGCCAGCGTCCTGCGGCTCACCAACGTCATGCTCCGAGTCGGGCCCGCCGGGATGCGCCGCGGAGCCGGCTCCCGGCCGCACCCTGGCTCCGGGAACCGGGGGCGGCGTCGCACAGGCGGCGGGCGCGGACGATCCGGCGCTGCATGGGAGACCCGGGAAACTACACGCCCATGGCTCCGAGCACGGCGTCGAGGCGGGGCGGGATCGTGAGGGGGCGGGTGGCGGCGCCGAGCGCGGTCTCGGGGTCCTTCAGCCCGTGGCCGGTGAGCGTCACGACGCAGGTCGCGCCGCTCTCGAGCCGGCCGGCCTTCGCCGACTTGAGCAGGCCCGCGACGGCGGCGGCCGAGGCGGGCTCCATGAAGATCCCCTCCTCGCGCGCGAGGAGGCGATAGGCCTGGAGGATCTCCTCGTCGGTGACCGCGTCCACCCACCCCTCCGACTCGCGCACGGCTTGGACGGCGGCCTGCCACGAGGCGGGGTTGCCGATGCGGATCGCGGTGGCGACCGTCTTCGGTTCCGGGATGACGCGATTCTCCACCAGCGGGGCGGCGCCCGCCGCCTGGAAGCCGGCCATGCGCGGGAGGGTTTTGGCAAGCCCCGCGGCGCAGTACTCCTTGTACCCCTTCCAGTACGCCGTGATGTTCCCGGCGTTGCCCACCGGGATCATGTGGTACGCCGGGGCGCGCCCGAGCTGGTCCACGACCTCGAAGGCCGCGGTCTTCTGCCCCTCGAGCCGGAACGGGTTGATCGAGTTTACGAGCGTGACCGGCCGCGTCGCCGCGACCTCCTTGACGAGGGCGAGGGCCTGGTCGAACGAGCCGTCCACCATGAGCACCGTGGCGCCGTGGATCGCGGCCTGCGAGAGCTTGCCGAGCGCCACCGCCCCCTTCGGGACGAGCACGAACGCGCGCAGCCCCGCCCGCGCCGCATAGGCGGCGGCGGAGGCGGAGGTGTTGCCGGTCGAGGCGCAGATGACCGCCCGCGCGCTCTCCTCGAGCGCCTTCGAGATGGCGAGCGTCATGCCGCGGTCCTTGAACGAACCCGTCGGGTTGAAGCCCTCGCACTTGAGGTAGACGCGAAGGCCGCCGCCGGCTGCCTCGGCCAGGCGTGGCGCGTCGAGGAGCGGGGTGTTCCCTTCCTGGAGCGTCACCACGGGCGTGCGCTCGCCGACGGGCAGGAACCTCCGGTACTGCTCGACGACCCCGGGCCAGAGCATGCCGGTCCCGCTCAGGCTTCCACCCGCAGCACGACCGTCTGTGCCGCCACGACCGGCAGGCGGTCGATCTCTTCGAGCGCGGTGCGCATGTTCCGCTCGGTCGCCTCGTGGGTCATCATGACGACCGGCACCGCGGCGGCGTGCGCGCGCTCTTTCTGGATGACCGAGGCGATCGAGATGTCGTGGCGGCCGAGGACGCCCGCGACCTGCGAGAGGACGCCGGGGCGATCCTGGACCATGACGCGGAGGTAGTAGGCGCAGCGGATCTCCTCCATGGGGCGAAGGCGGAGTCCGCCGGCGGTCGTCGGGACGAGGAGCGGCAGGTCCTCCGGCAGGGCCCCGTGGCCGTGGGCGAGGCGCCGGCCGATCTCGATCACGTCGGACCAGACGGCGGAGGCCGTCGGCATCTGGCCGGCGCCGCGGCCGTAGAACATCTGGTCGCCGACCGCATCCCCCGAGACGAAGATCGCGTTGAAGACGCCGGAGACCGCGGAGAGGGGCGAGGCGGCGGGGATCATCGTCGGGTGGACCCGCACCTCGAGGGCGCCCTCGGTCTCCTTCGCGATGGCCAAGAGCTTGATGCGGTAGCCCAGCTCCCGGGCGTTGGCGATCTCCTCGGGCGTGATCCGCGTGATCCCCTCGGTGTGGATCTCCTTGAGCTCCACGGCGGTGCGGAACGCGAGCGAGGCGAGGATCTGGAGCTTGTGGGCCGAGTCGATCCCCTCGATGTCGAGCGTCGGATCGGCCTCGGCATAGCCCGCGGCCTGAGCCTCGCGCAGGACCTCGCCGAACTCGCGCGCCTCGTCGGTCATCTTGGTGAGGATGAAGTTCGCCGTGCCGTTGACGATGCCGTAGATCGAGCGGATCCGGTTCGCGGCGAGGCCGTCCCGGAGCGCCCGGATGATGGGGACTCCGCCCGCCACCGCCGCCTCGAACCCGAGCAGGAGACCGCGGCGCCGCGCCTCGCCGAAGAGCTCGGGCCCGTGGGTGGCAAGGAGCGCCTTGTTCGCGGTCACGACGTGCTTCCCCGCGGCCATCGCGCGAAGGATGAACGTGCGCGTGGGGTCGTGGTCGCCGATCAGCTCGATCATGACCGCCACGCGGGGGTCGGCGAAGACGCGCTCCACATCGGTTGTCAGGGGCCACTCGCTGAGCGTCAGGCCCGCGCGCGGCGTGGCGACGTCCCGGTCGGCGACGGCGGCGATCCGGAGGCGGCAGCCGGCCTTCGCCTCGAGCCCGGCCTGGTTCTGCTTGTAGATCTTCAGGACCCCGCCGCCGACGGTGCCGATGCCGAGGAGGCCGATGCCGATCTCTTTCATGGCGT
>CAZDYT010000482.1:0-3803 GCA_964509395.1 uncultured bacterium | reverse complement strand
CTATCGTCCCCACGTTCACGTGCGGCTTCGTCCGCTCGTACTTCGCCTTGGCCATGCCCGAATCCTCCTCAGCGAACCTTAGCGGAATCCCGCGCGGGCCGGCGCGCGGCCGGCCACCTTGGCCATAATCTCCTCGGCCAGGGCCGGGGGAATCTCCTCATAGCGCGCAAATTCCATCGTGTACGTGGCGCGCCCCTGCGTCAGCGAGCGGAGGTCGGTGGCGTAGCCGAACATCGAGGACAGGGGCACGGCGGCACGGATCACCTGAGACGAGCCCCGAGCCTCCATCGAGACGATACGGCCCCGGCGCGCCGCGAGGTCGCCGTGAACGGCGCCCATGTACTCTTCGGGAGTCACGACCTCCACCCGCATGATCGGCTCGAGCAGGATGGGGGCCGCCCTCCGGGCCGCCTCCTTGAACGCCATCGAGCCGGCGATCTTGAAGGCCATCTCGGAGGAATCCACCTCGTGGTAGGACCCGTCGAGGAGCGAGACCTGGACGTCCACCACGGGGTACCCGGCCAGGACGCCACTCTCCATGGCCTCGCGGATGCCCTTTTCCACCGCGGGGATGTACTCGCGGGGAATGACGCCGCCCACGATCTTGCTCTCGAAGGCGACCCCTCTCCCCGGCCCGGCCGGCTCGACCTCGATCTCCACGTCGCCGTACTGGCCGCGCCCGCCCGTCTGCCGGACGAAGCGTCCGCGCGCCAACGCCTTCCTCCGGATGGTTTCGCGGTACGCGACCTGGGGCTTGCCGACGTTGGCCTCGACCTTGAACTCGCGCAGGAGCCGGTCGACGATGATCTCCAGGTGCAGCTCCCCCATGCCCGAAATCAGCGTCTGGTTGGTCTCGGCATCCACCGACACCTTGAAGGTGGGGTCCTCGAGCGCGAGCCGGCCGAGGGCGAGTCCCAGACGCTCCTCGTCCGCCTTCGTCTTCGGCTCGATCGCCACGGAGATGACCGGCTGGGGGAAATCCATGGACTCGAGCACGATCGGATGGTCTGGATCGCAGAGGGTGTCGCCGGTCCGCGCGAACTTGAGGCCAACCGCGGCCGCGATGTCCCCGGCCGCGACCCCCTCGATCTCCTCCCGCTTGTTCGCGTGCATCCTGAGGAGCCGGCCGATCCGCTCCTTCCTCTGCTGGGAGGAGTTGTAGACGTGCATCCCCGCTTCCAGCGTCCCGGAGTACACGCGCAGGAAGGTCAGCTGCCCCACGTAGGGGTCATTCATCAGCTTGAAGGCGAGGGCCGCGAACGGCTCGTCATCGGAGGCCAGCCGCACCTCGGGCTCGCGAGTCTCGGGATTCACGCCCTGCACCGGGGGAATATCCAGCGGGGAGGGCAGGTAGTCGACCACCGCATCGAGCAGAGGCTGAACGCCCTTGTTGCGGAAGGAGGCCCCGCACAGTACCGGGACGACCTTCATCGCGAGCGTTCCGGCCCGGAGCGCCGCCTGGATCTCGTCCCGGGGAATCTGCTCGTCCCCCAGGTACTTCTCCATCAGGTCCTCGTCCACCTCGGACAGGGTCTCGAGCATCCGCTCGCGATACTCCTTCACGGCCGTCGCGTACTCCCCGGGGACCGGGATGCGCTCGAATGTCTGTCCGAGTCCGTCGTCCGGCCAGACGAGCGCCACCTGATCGATCAGGTCGATGACGCCCCGGAATCCGTCCTCCTTGCCGAGCGGCAGCTGGATCGCGATGGGGATCGCCCCGAGCCGCGTCCGCACCATGTCGAGCGCCCGGTAGACGTCCGCGCCGGTCCGGTCCATCTTGTTGACATAGACGATCCGCGGCACCCGGTACTTGTCGGCCTGCCGCCACACCGTCTCCGTCTGGGGTTCGACCCCGGCCACGGCGTCGAGGATCGCCACGGCGCCATCGAGCACGCGAAGCGACCGCTCGACCTCGACGGTGAAGTCCACGTGGCCCGGTGTATCGATGATGTTGATGCGGCAATCTCGCCAGAAGCACGTGGTCGCTGCCGAGGTGATCGTGATCCCGCGCTCCTGCTCCTGCACCATCCAGTCCATCGTCGCCGTCCCCTCGTCCACCTCGCCGATCTTGTACGACCGGCCGGTGTAGTAGAGGATGCGCTCGGTGGTCGTGGTCTTGCCGGCATCGATGTGGGCCATGACGCCGAGATTGCGTATCCGCTCCAGCGGGTACTGCCGCTCCATCTACCCTAACCGTTCCTTCCTTCCGTCTCCTACTCGTCTCGCATCTCCGACTACGCCGCACCCCTGCCCACCACGCGCCCCTTGCGAAGCGCTCCGAGCGGCGGCTCCGCCGCCGCAACTTTTCCTGGGGGGAGGTTCGGAAGGGGGGCGAAGCCCCCCTCCGAGTGCCTTACCAGCGGTAGTGGGCGAACGCCTTGTTCGCTTCGGCCATCCGGTGGGTGTCGTCGCGCTTCTTCACGGACACCCCCCGATTGTTGGCCGCGTCCAGGAGCTCGGCGGCAAGGCGTTCCTGCATGGTCTTCTCAGGACGCTTGCGGGCGAACCCGATGATCCAGCGCATGGACAACGAGGTTCGGCGCTCCGGCCTGACCTCGACCGGCACCTGGTACGTCGACCCGCCGACGCGGCGGGACTTCACCTCCAACGCAGGCTTCACGTTGTCGACCGCCTGCTTGAACAGCTTCAGCGGATCCTGCTTGGAGCGATCGGCGATGCGGCCGAGCGCGTCGTACATGATCCGCTCGGACAGGCTCCGCTTCCCTCTGTTCATCATCGTGTTGATGAACTTCGCCACCAGGCGGCTCCCGTACTTGGGATCGGGAATCACCTCGCGGCGCTGCACGATCGCTCGTCGGGGCATCGGTGACCCCTCCTACGCGGCGCTGCCGGCCTTGGGCGTCTTGGCGCCGTACTTCGATCGCCCCTGCCGGCGATTCGCCACGCCCGCCGCGTCGAGGATGCCCCGGATGATGTGGTAGCGCACGCCCGGGAGGTCCTTCACTCGGCCGCCGCGGATCAACACGATCGAGTGCTCCTGCAGGTTGTGGCCGATCCCCGGAATGTACGCCGTGACCTCGATGCCGTTCGTCAGGCGCACCCGGGCCACCTTCCGAAGCGCCGAGTTCGGCTTCTTCGGGGTGATCGTATACACGCGGATACAGACGCCGCGCTTCTGGGGGCATCGCCCCATGGCGGGCGCCTTCGACCGCTTGCGGACCGCCGCGCGCCCCTGTCGGACAAGCTGGCTAATCGTAGGCATCCAACCCCCTCAAGACCAACGGCGACAAACGTTAGCGCAAAACTCCCACCTTATATCAGGTCGACCCGCCGAAGTCAACCCAACCGCCTCACCCCGCAGTCGACCGGTCCAGCGGCATCGTGGGCTCGCCGACCTCCTCCGTCGGGACGGCCACTACGGCCTCCGCCGCACGAACATCCTCTCCCTCCATCTGGAAATCAGCCCTCGCGTACAAGGGCAGGCCGGTTCCCGCCGGGATCAGCCGACCGACGATGACATTCTCCTTGAGACCCCGCAGCTCGTCCACCTTGCCGCTGATCGCGGCCTCCGTGAGGACTCGCGTCGTCTCCTGAAACGACGCCGCCGAGATGAAGCTATCCGTCGAGAGCGAGGCCTTCGTGATCCCGAGGAGCATCGGCTTGGCGGTCGCGGGCCGCTTGCCGTCCACGATCACCTTCCCGTTCTCCTCTTGGAAGACGAAGCGATCCACCAGCTCGCCGACGATAAAGTCCGTATCGCCGACCTCCTCGACGCGAACGCGGCGAAGCATCTGGCGGACGATGATCTCGATGTGCTTGTCGTTGATCGTCACGCCCTGCAG
>CAZDYT010000481.1:0-3810 GCA_964509395.1 uncultured bacterium | reverse complement strand
CCTGGAGCTGGGCCAGGAGGGTCTGGTAGTCCCCGTGGCCGTGCTCCATGTCGATGAGGAGCCAGTCGAACCCAGCCCGACTCATGATCTCGGCGCTGATGGAGCTGCAGAGGGAGAGCCAGGCGCCGGCCGTCGGCCGTCCCTCGCGGAGGGCGCGTTTGACGTGGTTCGCTTTCACCCAGGCCAATTTGCCCTCCTTATCTCTTGACACTGCGCGGACAGGTGTGAAATTATCGGCCACTATGCGCACGGCGCGGTGGGGCGCCTCCAATGCGGCCCGGCGGCGAGGGTAGCCAGCAACGGCAGGCGCCCGGCCTCCCCGGCCTCACGGGGGCGACCAGCCATCGGCAGGACGACGCTCCACTATACGCTGTGAACCTCGAGGGTGACAACCGTGAGCCTGCATGCGAATTGAGGTACTCGGCTGCCATGGCGGGGACGTTCCGAACCTCCGGCTCCCCACGTTCCTCGTCAACGGCCGTCTCCTCCTAGAGGCGGGGGCCGTCACGGCGGCCCTCCCGCTGGACCGGCAGGCCGAGCTCGAGCACGTTCTGATCTCCCACGCCCACCTCGACCACCTCGTCGGCCTCGCCTTCCTCGTCGACAACATCCAGTCGGTCACCGGGCGCGCCGCGCCGGTCACCACCGGGTCGCTCCCGGCGGTGATCAAGGACATGCGCGCTTACTGCTTCAACAACCGCCTCTGGCCGGACTTCACGATGCTGCCCAGCCCGGAGGCGCCCGTGCTTCGGTTCGAGACGCTCGCGGAGGGCGAGGCGACGCGCTTTGGCGGCCTCACAGTGATCCCCGTCGCGGTCAACCACGCGGTCCCGGCGAGCGGGTTCGTGATCTCGGACGGCACCTCGGCCTTCGTCTTCTCGGGAGACACCGGCCCCACCAAGCAGCTCTGGCGCGTGGCGCGCCACGTCAGCGAGATTCGGGCGATCATCGTGGAGGCCGCGTTCCCAAATCGCCTGGAGCCGCTCGCCCGCGCGTCGGGACACCTCACCCCACAGCTTCTCGAGCGGGAGATGGAGCGCATGCCGGACGCACCGCTGTGGATCTACCACATCAAGCCGACCTACTACGAGGAGACCGCCGAGGAGCTCACGCGGCTGGACCGCCGCGTGCACATCCTGAAGCAGGACGAGACCTACCAGATTTAAATTCCGGAGGGGGGCAATGCCCCCCTCCGGAACAAGGCTGCGCGAGCAAAGCCCGCGCTCGGAGCGCTTCGGTCAGGGGGTGCGGCGCTCGAGTTCCGCGTCGATGCCCGGAAGCGCCTCGAGGATCACCTCGCCGACGACCTGGAGGCTTCGGGCATCGAGCTTGTCCAAAGTGTCCTCGGCCGTGTGCCAGTAGGCGTTCTGCCCGAGCCCCCCGCCGTACTCGAAATCGATGAGGAGCGTCGCCGCCACCCCCGCATCAAGAAACGGGCTGTGGTCGTCCTCGACCGGCTGCCAGCCGTCCAGGAAGTGTCGCGCGTACCCGAGACGACGCGCCACGGTCCAGACGAGGTCCGCGAGCCAGGGCGTCGAGGCCGACTCCCGCCGGATGCCGAGGTCCCGGTCACCGATCATGTCGGCGACGATGAGGACGCGGAGGCGCGCCAGCTCGCCCGAGGCGCGCAGCGCCGCCACCAGGGCCCGGCTCCCATACAGGCTGTCGGTCGGGCTCCACTGCGCCTGCGCCTCCTCGCCGTCGAAGAACACGAGCCAGCGGGTGAAGCGCGGGGGCGCCGTGCGGTGCCGCGCGGCGAGCGCACGGCTCAGCTCGAGGAGGAGCCCGGCGGAGGAGCCGCCGTCGTTGGCACCGACGAAGCGGAAGTCGGCGAAGGGCTTCGTGTCGTAGTGGCCGGCCACGGCCACCACCTCCGGACGGCGTCCCGGCCACTCGGCGACCACGTTGACCATCCGGAGGGGACCGCGAGGGGTTTGGGCCGTGAAGGCATGCTCGCGCACCCGCCAGCCGGCCCGCCGGAGCTCGCCGGCGATGTAGGCGCGGGCCCGGTCGAGCGCGGGCGACCCAGGCGGGCGCGGACCGAACCCGACGAGCCGCGCGACGTCGCGGAACGCCCGCCCGCCGTCGAAGCCGGCGGCGGCGAGCGCGCCGGTCGCCCCGAGGACGACCAGCCCGAGGGCGAGCGCGGTGAGTCGGCGGGCCCCGTGCGCCGGCGTCAAGGGCGCACGCCCATCGCCGCGTAGTAGTTCAAGCTCATGAAGAACTCGCCGCGCGCCGCGGCGGCGTCCGCCTGCTCGAGCCACCGCCGCCCTTGGGCGGCCGTGATCACTCGCCAGCGCGTCGTCAGCTCGACCCGTCGCGCGAGGAGCGAGCGCACGTAGTCGTCGTACACGGGCTCCACGACGACGAATGCGCGCCCGCGGACGCGCGCCAGCCCCGCCGCGCGAAACCGCCGAACGAGCGTCCGCCCGCTCCACGGGTCCGCGTAGTAGCGCTCGGCGTGCGCATCCAGGATCCGCCGCGTGAGCGCCCGCTCCGGCAGATCGAGCACCAGCGTCCCGAGGTCCTGGTCGAGAACGGCCACGCGGCCGCCCGGTCGCGTCACCCGGATCATCTCGACGAGAACCCGGTCGCTCGCCGGCACGTGCAGGAGGACGGTCACCGCCACCGTCGCGTCGAACGACCCCGCCGCGAAGGGCAGCCGGAGGCCGTCCGCCACGCGGAAGGCGCACGACGCGGCGCGACCGAGGACGAGGCGTGCTCGGCGTCGCGCCTCGCGGATGAACGTCCGGCTCGGATCCACGCCCACCACGCGGCCGCGCAGTCCGACCCGAGCCCGCAGGTCACGCGTCACGACGCCGGTCCCGCACCCGAGGTCCAGGACCCGGAAGCCCGGCCGGATCCCCGCAAGCGCGAGAAACGCGCGCCGGAGCCGCCGCTGATGGAGCTGGGCACCCCGGAGCTCGAGGAGCCGCACGAACCGCAGCGGGTCCGGCTGCGCGTCGACCGCGACGTATGGATCCGGGGATCGCATCCGGCGCGGATTCTAGCACGGGCTGGAAGAACTGGACCCCGTGGGGGAGGACCACGGCCGAAAGGCCGTGGGTGGATCAGGACGGCAGCTTGAACTTCTCGGCGCAGGCGGGACTGCAGAAGTAGTAGGTCGCCGCCCCGGCGGTCCGCGCGATGGCGGAGCGCCGCGGCACGTAGATCTCACAGACCGGATCCTTGACCAACTCGTCGCGGATGGCGCGCGGCCCGGCACCGGCCCGCCCTGCCCCGCGAACGCCGGCGAGGAAGCTCACGATGGTCGCCCGGACGAGCAGGTAGATCAGGAGAGCAACGACCGCGAGGGCGATGAGCCGGACCACAACTCGTGCGCCGAGGCCCGGTTATCCGCTCTCCGGCCGAATGTGCAGCGACTTCAGGAAGTCGCGGTCGAGCTTGGTCAGCTCGAAGCGCACTTCGCTCGAGTCCGGCACGGCCCCGATCTCCCGGACCACGTACGGCCCGTCCTCGTCGCGCCCCGCCGCCTCGCCGCTCTCGCTCTCCGCCTCCTCGTCGTCGCTCCCGCCGCCCGCAGCCGACTCGGCGTTGGCGACGAAGAACAGGCGCGCTTCATAGCCGTGTCGCACCAGCTCGGCCAGGGCCTCTCGGACCGCCGAGGAAGTGGCGAGGGACGCCTGGACGGCCCGCATCAGGTTGGCCATGAGGTCACGGATGGCGTCGTCCTTCTTGTCCATGCCCGACCTTCAGCTCGAGGATAGCCTCCACCCCTCCGACTGTCAAACCCCGCGTATCGCGCCATCTAAAATGTTACCGAGCGGAGAGGCACGCGCCATTTGTGAT
>CAZDYT010000480.1:0-3811 GCA_964509395.1 uncultured bacterium | reverse complement strand
CTCCACCGGGTGGCGGAAGCGGAGCGGCGTCTCGAGGACCACCTCTCCGATCGGGTAGCGGCCGCCCGGCTCGAGGACCCCCGTCCGGGCGGCGTACTTGCGGACATACTGGAGGACGACCGGATCGTCGTCGTAGGCGTCCCGCGGCGCCAGGACCAGCCCGCGCGGCCGCGTGCCGCCGCCGGTCATCGCCTCGATCATCGCGTTGACGTCGCCGGAGTGATCGAGGTGCTTGTGCGTGAGCACGATCGCGTCGAGGCGCCCCGGGTCGAGGTCAAGCGTGCGCCCGCGGACGTGCACCAGCGCGCCCGGTCCGGGATCCACCGAGAGGCGCGCGCCGTCGAGGACGATCCAGAGTCCGCCCGTCCCGCGGATCTGGGTGGCGGTCGTCATCCGCCCGCCGCCCGAGCCGACGAAGATGACCTGGTCGGCGTCCGGCGGCAGCGCGGCCCGGGGTCCGGAGGCGGCGCGGGCGGCAGTCAGGGGCTGTGGATCTCCGAGGCGGCGTGGAGGTCCGAGATCAGTCCGCGCAGGGGGGCGGGATCGGTCGGCTCGGGCGCGGGGGGCGCCGCCGGCGTGGTCGCCCGGCGCACCTGGTCCGAGAGCCGGCAGAACGCGCAGACCTCGCCCGTGGTCGTCTGCCCGCACCGGACGCACTCGCGCAGGTCGACCTGCTCGCGGGCCTGGAAGAGGTGGCGGGCCCGCTCGAGGTAGTTGAGGAAGAAGGTCGCCTTCGCCCCCGGGGAGACGTCCTCGAGTCGGTTCAGAATCTCCTTGTGGGTGATCGACGTGGCGCCGCGCGCGAACGGACACTCCTCGACGATGTAGTCGATCCCGCGGAGAAAGGCGTAGGCCGCGGTCTCCCGCTCGCTCAGCCGGAAGAGCGGCTTGACCCGCCGGACCAGCTTCGGGTGCGTCACCTCGAGGACCGGGGTCTGCCGCGCCAGCGAGGACTCGTCCCAGCGGAGGGTCGAGCCGAAGAGCGTCGCCGCCTCGTCGTCGAGGTTGTGGCCGGTCGCGACCACGCCGAAGCCGTGCTCGAGGGCCGCCCGGTTCATGATGTAGCGCTTGGAGAGGCCGCACGCCGAGCAGGTCGGCCGTCGCGTGGCCTCCTTGACCCCGGGGATGCCGGCCCCGACCTCGTCGGCCACCGCGACGACGACGAGGCACGCCCCCCGCTCGGCGGCGAAGGCCTGGCACTTCGCCTTGGACTCCCGCGAATAGTCGAAGATGCCGAGGTCGATGTAGAGGCCGGCCGTCTGGTACCCGGCCTCGTGGAGCACATCCCACAGGGCGAGGGAATCCTTGCCGCCGGATACGGCGACGAGCACGCGCTCCTCTCGGGTGAGCATCTTCCAGCGGCGGATGGTTTCGAGCACCTGGTTCCGGAAGAAGCCGAGGAAGTCATCCCTGCAGAAGGCCGTGTTGTGCCGCCGCAGCTCGAGCACCGCGCGGCCGCCGCACTTCCTGCACTTCACCGGCGGCCTCCCGAGATCACCGGGCGCAGCTCGATCACGTCATCCTCCTGGACCACCGCGTCGGCCGTCAGGAGCTCGCGCCCCCGGATGACCAGGACCGTCTCCGGCAGGACGCCGAGCTCGCCGAGCAGCTCCTTGACGCGGCGCCGCCCCGGCAGCTCGAGCGTTTTCCCCTGGTTGCGAAGGATCACGCGCATCGCCGCCCACTATACCATCCGGCGGCGCCGACGGCGCGCCCGACATCACCCGGGACTCGATTCACCCGCTCTCCGCGCACCCGGACCTCCGGAGGCGAGACCGGCCGATCGCGCTCAGCTCTGCCGGAGCCGGTACCGCTGCACCTTGCCCGTCGCCGTCTTCGGCAGCTCGTCCACGACCACCACCCAGCGCGGCACCTTGAAGGGGGGAAGCCGCGCCCGGACGTGCGCCCGGAGCGCGTCCTCCAGCCCGTCCCCGGACGCGCCCGGGCGGAGAACCACGAACGCCCGGGGCTTCTCGAGCCCGTCGGCATCCCGTGCCCCGACGACCGCGCACTCGGCGACGGCGCGATGCTCGAGGAGACACGTCTCGACCTCGAGCGGGGAGACCCAGTTGGCCCCGACGCGCAGGAGGTCGTCCGCGCGCCCCTGATAGAAGTAGTAGCCGTCGGCGTCCACGAGGTACTGGTCGCCCGTGCGAAACCACTCGCCGACGAACGCCGCCTGGGTCTTGTCGTGTTTGTTCCAGTAGCCCGCGGCGACCGACTCCCCGGAGACCCAGAGCTCCCCCACCGTTCCCGGTGGGACGTCGCGCCCCGCCTCGTCCAGGATGCGGGCCCGGTAACCCGGGAGGAGCTGCCCGGACGAGCCCGGGCGGACCGCGCCGGGTCGATTCGAGATGAAGATGTAGCCGACCTCCGTCGCCCCGAGGCCGTCCAGGCACTCGATCCCCGTCCGGGCCACCCAGCGCTCGTACAGCAGGGCCGGGAGCGGCTCCCCGGCCGAGACCGAGAGGCGCAGCGAGGAGAGATCCGGCGGCGCGCCCGAAGGCCCCTCGCGGGAATCGGCCGCGGACAGCGCTCGAAGCAGGGCCGCGTACGAGGTCGGAACCGAGAAGAACACGGTCGGCCGGAGCCTCGCCCACACCTCGAACACCCGGGCCGGATCCGGGCGCTCGGCGACGAGCACGGTCGAGGCCCCGCACCAGAACGGCAGGTAGAGGCACGAGGTGAGCCCGTAGGAAAAGAACAGGCGCGGCACGGCGAACGTCCGGTCCTCCGGCGTGAGCCCGAGGACATGCCGGACGTACGGCTCCACGCAGAAGAGCATGTCGTGGTGGAGGTGGATCACTGCCTTCGGTCGCCCGGTCGTCCCCGAAGAATAGAGCCAGTAGGCCATGTCGTCCCGATGCGTCGGCGCCGCATCGAACGCGTCGGGCCCGGCGGCGTGGGCCCGGTCGAACGGCAGCGTCCCGGGCGGCGCCGCGCCGGCGACCAGGCAGTGGCGGAGCGCCGGCACCGCCCGCCAGACCGGCTCGATCCGATCGTAGAGGCTCGCGTGGGTGACGAGGGCCGCCGCGCGGCTGTCCCGCAGGGCGTAGTCGACGTCGCCGGGCG
Source organism: uncultured bacterium (assembly GCA_964509395.1). GTDB lineage: Bacteria > Methylomirabilota > Methylomirabilia > Rokubacteriales > DASRDR01 > CAZDYT01. The sequence continues at coordinate 739 of CAZDYT010000480.1, read as the reverse complement.
TCCCCAGCGTCGAGAGCGGCACGGGCACCAGGCCCGCCTTCATCGCCCCGAAGAACACGTACGCGAACTCGGGCGAGTCCGGGAGGAGCAACGCGACCCGCTGCTCCCGCTGGACGCCGAGGCGCTCGAGGAGACCCGCCGCGCGCGCCACGCCCGCAGCCAGCTCGGCGTAGCTGATCGTGCGGTCCGGCGTGAGGATGGCGGGGCGCGCCCCGCGCCCCTCGGCGAGGTGCCGGTCCACGAGCACCGGGACCATGTTGAACTGCTCCGGCACCCGCTCGTAGCTGAGCGGCCCGGCGAGCCAGGCGGTGTCCATCCCGCGGCTACCATAGACAGCCGGCGTCGCGCCGTCAAGGAACGGAGCCCTGACTGTCACGTAACCCGTAACTTTGCCACGGCGGCAAGCCCCGTCTGTAGCTCACAACCCTGGGGCGTTGCGAGCGATTCCCCTCCAGAGCCCAACGGGCATGAGCCCTGCTCTCACCGTGGGCCGTGCCCACGTCATGTCCCGCCGCGCCGACCTACCAGCGCCGCCGGCCCGAGCACTCCGTCCTCTATCGGACCATCCAGGCTCACCTGGCGAGCTTCCTGGCCCAGACCGCCGGCGAGGCTGACAGTCCGGGCCTGCCGGGCTTCGTCCGGCGCGAGTTCGAGGCCTCCCTCAAGTGCGGGATCCTCCGGCATGGGTAGGCTCTCCCACACTCGGTACGATCACCGCTTCCCGTCGACGCCGCCGGAA
>CAZDYT010000479.1:0-3814 GCA_964509395.1 uncultured bacterium | reverse complement strand
TCGGTCCTCGGCCACGGCCCGAGGCGGTTGGGCGATGAAACTTGACTCATTGACCGCGAGTTTGGTGGTTCAAGGACTCTAGCGCCGTGGCCGATGTGGGTGGGTCGCCCCCGCTGCTGACGGTGGAACAGGTTCACGCCGGGTACGGCCGGATCCCGATCCTGCACGGGGTCACCCTCGCCGTCCGGCCCGGCGAGCTCGTCTCGATCATCGGGCCGAACGGGGCGGGGAAATCGACGACCTTCAAGGTGATCGTGGGGCTCCTGCGACCGGACCGCGGCCACGTGCTCTTCGGTGGGGTCCCGATCACGGGGCTGCGGCCCGACGAGGTCCTCCGCCGTGGCCTCGCCTACGTGCCGCAGGGCCGGATCGTCTTTCCGCAGATGACCGTGCTCGAGAACCTCGAGATGGGCGCGTACACCGAGCGCGACCGCGCCCGGATCGCCGAGGCGCTCGAGCGCGTCTCCCGGCTCTTCCCGGCCCTCGGGGAACGCCGGAAGCAGAAGGCGGGCACCCTCTCCGGCGGCGAGCAGCAGATGCTCGCGATCGGCCGCGCGCTCATGACCCGGCCGCGCCTGCTGCTCCTCGATGAGCCGTCGCTCGGCCTCTCGCCGAAGTTCCTCGGCATCATCTTCGAGAAGATCGCGGAGCTGAAGGCGGCAGGCATGACGATGATGATCGTCGAGCAGAACGCGGTGAAGGCGCTCGCGGTGGCGGATCGCGGCTACGTCCTCGAGCTCGGGCGGAACCGCTTCGAGGGGCCCGGCCGGGAGCTCCTGGCCGACCCCGAGGTGCGGCGGCTCTACCTGGGCGGATAGGGCGACCGCCGTGCTCGAGCTCGAGGCACTCCTCCACGCGACGATGCCGCGCGGTCCGTCGGACCTCCACCTGCGTCCGGGGGAACCCCCGATCCTCCGGGTCCACGGCCGGCTCGTCCCCTTCGAAGAGTGGCCGTCCCTTCAGCCCGACGATCTCGAGGAGCTCGCCCGCCGCCTGCTGGGACCCGAGCGGTGGGCGCGTCTCGCCCGCTCCGGTGGCGCGAACATCCCGCAGACCGTGCCGGATCTCGGTCGCTTCCGGCTGACGATCGTTCGGGCCCGCGGGCTGCCGCACATCGCCGTCCGCGTCCTGGCGCGCGAGATCCCGACCCTCGAGGAGCTGAACCTCCCGCCCGTGGTGGGGCGCCTCGCGATGGAGCGCCGCGGCCTGATTCTGGTGACCGGCCCGGCCGGGAGCGGCAAGTCGACGACGCTCGCGGCGATGATCCAGCTGATGAACCAGGAACGCAACGACCACATCGTCACCCTCGAGGACCCGATCGAGTACCTCTTCGAGCAGCGGAAGTGCTACATCACCCAGCGCGAGATCGGCGTGGACATGCCGAGCTACGACCCGGCGCTCCGGCTCGTGCTGCGCCAGGACCCGAACATCATCGTCGTCGGCGAGATGCGCGACCCGGAGACGTTCCGGGCGGTGCTGATGCTCGCCCAGACCGGACACCTGGTCCTCTCGACCCTCCACACGGGGACCGCCGTCGATACCGTCAACCGCATGGTCTCGGCGTTCCCGTACGCGCGTGAAGCCTCGATCCGGGCGCAGCTCGCGCACAGCTTGAAGGGCGCGATCGGCCTGCGGCTCGTCGAGCGCGCGGGCGGGACGGGGATCTTGCCGGTGACGGAAGTTCTCGTGACCACGGGGAGCATCTTCCGCGCCATCCTGGTGCCGGAGCTGACCCCTAGCATCCCCACGATCCTCGCCCGCGGCCGTGATTTCTACGGGATGCACACGTTCGACCAGTGCGCGCTCGACTACTACCTCCAGGGCCTCATCACGGAGGAGACGGCGGTGCGCGCGGCGACCTCGCCCATGGACTTCGAGGTCGCCCTGCGGCGGGCGCGGAAGGAGCAGCGGCTCGAAGAGGCCGGGGCGCAGGCCCGCGCCGCCGGCGCCCGGATGGAGGCGATTCTCGTTCTCGAGGTCGTGGGGATGACCGACCTCCTGATCTCCCACGGGGACGAGACGTTCCGCAAGTTCGCCCACCGCATCGAGAGCCAGCTGGGTGCCATCGTGAAAGAGTTCCGGGCCCGGGCGGTCGAGAACCACCTCGATGGCTTCCTCATGACGTTTCCGAACGTGGACTGGGCGGTGCTGGCGATGCGCGCGATCTTCGCCCGTCTCTCCCAGTTCAACCAGCTCTCGGAGATGGAAGTCGCCTTCCGGGGCGCCTTGCATTACGGGAGCACGTGGGTCGATCCCCACTCGAACCGCGTCGGCGCCGCCGTGCACAAGGCGTTCCGCGTCTGCGGCGCGATCGGGATGCCCGACCTGTGGGGGGCCCTCCGCCCGAAGGAGAAGAACGTCGTGGTGGCGACCGAGGAAACGCGGGAGATGCTGGTTCCTTACAGCCACGCCCTGCGGCCGCTCGGCACCGTCCCGCTGAAGGGCTTCGACGGCATCCACCTCCTCTACGAGCTGGCCCTCTGAGCCGCCCGTGCGGATCCGCACGATCACCCTCGATCTCTGGGGCACGCTTCTCTTCGATCCTCCGGCAAGCGACGATCGCCACAGGCCGAGGCGGCTCGCCGATTTCGGGGCGATCCTCGCCCGGGCCGGCGTCACGGTGGCGATGCCGGATCTCGAGCGCGCCTACGGGCACTCCAGGGCGTTCCTGGGCCAGGTCTGGATGCAGAACCGCGACGTGCCGGTCGAGCAGCACGTGCGCGCCATCCTCCTGGGCCTGAGTCCGGAGCTGACCGAACGCCTTCCTCCGGAGACGATGCGGGCGCTCGTGGAGGCGTACTCGCGGCCGGCGCTGCTCGCCCCCCCGGCCGTCGACGACGGCGCGGAGGCGGCGCTCGCCGCGCTCGGCCGGCTCGGCTACACGCTCTGCCTCGTGTCGAACACCATGCGGACGCCGGGCGTGATCCTACGCGAGATTCTCCGCCACTACGGCTTGCTGCCGCACTTCGCGCAGCTCACGTTCTCGGACGAGTGCGGGATCCGCAAGCCCGAGCCCGAGATCTTCCTGCGCACCCTCCGGGCGGTCGGGACGTCGCCCCGCGAGGCGGTGCACGTGGGCGACGACCCGGTGCTCGACGTCGAGGGGGCGCGGGCCGCCGGCATGCGCGTGATCCAGGTGACGCGGGCCCGACCGCCCTGGTTCGGGCCGCGGAAGCCGCACGGGACGATCCCCGGGCTCAAAGCGCTCCCCGAGGCCATCGCCCGGCTCGGGCGCTGAAGGAGGAGGTCAGGGCGCCAGGCCGAGGGCGCGGAGGGCCTGTTCGCGCAGCTTCCCCTTCTGGACCTTGTCCCCGTGAGGTCCCGGGGTGCGGGGCACGTCGTCCACCACCCAGAGGTGGCGCGGCACCTTGAACGCGGCGAGCTTCCCCGTGCAGAAGGCCTGGAGCTCCGCGGCGGCAGCGGCCTGGCCTTCGCGCAGGACGACGTACGCCACGGCGATCTCGCCGAGCCGCGCATCCGGCACCCCGACGACGAAGGCCTGCGCGACGGCGGGGTGGCGCATCAGGAACGCCTCGATCTCGGCGGGCGCGACCATGAAGTGTCCGATGCGCAGGGTCTCCTTGAGGCGGCCGAGGAAGACGGTGTGGCCCGCCTCGTCCCGGACCGCGAGGTCCCCGGTGTGGAACCACCCGGTCGCGTCGATGGCGGCGGCCGTCTCCTCGGGCTTCTTGTAGTAGCCCCGCGTCACGAGCGGGCCGCGGAGCGGGCGCTCCCCGGCCTCCCCCGGCGGCCGGTCGGCGCCCGTCCCGGGGTCGGCGACCCGCACCTCGAGCCCGGCCGCCGGGCGGACCCC
>CAZDYT010000478.1:0-3839 GCA_964509395.1 uncultured bacterium | reverse complement strand
CTTCCGCCCGCCGAGGACGCCCCCCCGCGCGTTCACCTCGTCGGCGCCCATCTTGGCCCCGCGGACGATGAACTGCCCCGCGCTCGCGTCCCCGGGCGGGGAGAGCGGCGTCAGAACCCCGATCTTCACCGGCTTCTGGGCCAGGGCCGGCGCGGCGAGCCCGGCCAGGACCAGCGCCGCCAGGATCACAATTCCCGCTCGTTTCACCATGGTCTTTCCCTCCCTTGCCCAGGCGACCGATTCGGCGCCATTCGCAGCCCGACACGCAGCGCTCCGCTCCTCCCGATGGCCACACCCGACGAGCACCTTACCAACACGCGGAGGAGCGCGTCAAACGCACCCTGGCGCCCCTCGCCCCCGCCTCCCGGATCAGCCGCGGCGGGCGTAGCGCTCGAGCTTGGACTCGTCGAGGGTGACGCCGAGGCCGGGGCCGTCCGGGACGAGGACGTGGCCGTCCTCGTATCGGATGCCCTCGCGGGTCAGGTCGTCCGCCAGGAGGAGCGGGCCGAAGAGCTCGCAGCCCTGGGTCACGACGGGCGTCGAGGCGCAGAAGTGCGCGTATGCCGCCGTCCCGATCCCGGTCTCGATCATGTTCCCGACGTAGCACGGGATCCCGGCGGCCTCGGCGATGGCGGCGGCCTGCTTGTCCCGCACGAGCCCGCCCACCTTGGTCATCTTCAGGCTCCAGACGTGGGCGATGTGACGGCGGGCCGCTTCCAGGCACTCCTGGATCGTCGAGACGCTCTCGTCGGCCATGATCGGCAGGCGCGAGGCCGCGGTGATCCGGGCCATCGCGGCGAGGTTCCAGCGCGGCACCGGCTGCTCCAGGAGGTCGAGGCCGATCTCGGCGAGGCGTGGCAGCATCCGGAGCGTCGTCGGCTCGTCCCAGCCCTGGTTGGCGTCCGCCCGGAGCTTGATCGGCGGCGGCAGGGCCGCGGCGATCCGCTCGAGCCGTCCGATGTCCTCGGCGGCGGGGCGGGCGCCCACCTTCACCTTGAAGAGGGTGCTCCCGCGGTCGGCCAGGGCCTTGGCCTCCGCGATCTCCTGATCGGCGTCGCCCGTCGCCAGGCTGAAGCTGTAGGCGATCCGGTCCCGGACCGTGCCGCCGAGGAGCGTGCTCACCGGCACCCGAAGCGCCTGCCCCATCACGTCGAAGCACGCGAACTCGAGCGCGGCCTTGGCGAAGTGGTTCCCCTTCGCCGCCCCATCCATCGCGCGGAGGAGGTGCTCGACCCGGAACGGGTCCTGCCCCAGCACGACCGGGGTGAGGTACCGGTCGATGACGACCTTGACCGTTTCGGCCGACTCCTCGTGCCAGGTGGGCCCTCCGGGGATCGCCGCTTCACCTAGCCCCGTGAGCCCGGCATCCGTGCGCATCCGGACGATCACGAAGTTCTGGAGCGTCAGCGTCCCGAACGACATCGCGTGCGGTCGACGCGTCGGGATGTCGGCGAGGGTGGCCAGGACCTCCGTGATCTTCATCGCGGAGGATGCCCGCGCCTCACCGCTGAAGCTCCGGGAAGTCGCCCGGCAGCGCCGCGTGGACCATCCGCACCAGGTCGGTCAGGTCGAAGACCGGGAGCCCCGTGGCGGCCTGCACGTCGGCGCGGTAGGGCGGCATGTTCGCGCACTCCAGCACGATGGCGCCGACCTCGGCGGGCCCGGCGACAAGGCGGCGGGCGGCTGCCCGGTGCTCCGCCCGGGCGGCCTCCACGTCCAGCTCCATCTCGTCGCCCAGGATGCTCCGCGCGAACGTCGCCGCCCCTTCGCGCTCCAGCCCCGCCACCACCACCGGGAGGTCGGCCGGAATCCCCGCGCCTGCGAGGTGCTCGGCCGTCAGCGCCCCCGCGTCGATCGTGAGAATGCCGACGGCGCGGCCGGGGCCCAGCGTCCGCGCCACCAGCGGGACGAGCAGCAGGCTGGAGGTGAAGACCGGCACCCGCACCGCGGCGGCCAGCTCGGCCTGGAACCGCGCGAGGAACCCGCAGGTGGTCGTGATCGCGCGGACCCCCTCGCGCTCGAGCGCCTGAGCGCCCTCCGCGAACAGCTTGACGAGCTCCGGATCGCCGGCGCGCACCACCCGCTCGGGCGAAGCCGCGGGGACGCGGTGGTAGAGGACCGGAAAGTCGAACGTGGCGGCGTGGCCCACGTCCCCCGGGATGCGCGGGAAGCGCGTGTCCAGCATGAGGACGCCCACGCGGACCCCGTACAGCGACTTGCCGCCCCGCACGCGCACGTCAGTTCAAGGCGGCCACCGCCTGCCGCAGCACGCGGAGGCGGTCGCGGACGCGCTCGGCGTCCGAGGCCTCGGGGGCCCCTCTGAGGTAGGTCTCCCAGTCGCGGATGGCGGCTCGCGTGTCCCCGAGCTTGGCGTGGATCGTGCCGCGGTCCCGGGCCTCCCCGAGCATCTCGGGCGCGAGGGTGAGCATCCGGTCGACCGTCCGGAGCGCGCGGGGCCAGTCGCCCTGGGAGACGTAGATGCCCTTGAGGTTGGCGAGCATGCGGATGATGGTCTCCCGCGTCGTCACGGGCCGGAGGTAGGCCGGGTCGAACTTGGTGTCGGCGCCGTGGACCCGCTGCATGAGCGCGCGGCAGTCGGCCTCGTTGAGCGCCGCGCCGCCGTGGAAGGGGTCGACCAGGCGATGCGCGCGGCGCCGCTCGACCCGGACGATGAAGTGCCCCGGGAGCCCGACCCCTCGGACCGTCACGCCGGCGCGCGCGGCCACCTCGATGTAGACCACGGACAGCGTGATGGGGATCCCGAGCCGCCGCTCGAGCACGTCGTTGAGGAAGCTGTTCCGGGGGTCGTAGTACTCCTCGGCGTTCCCCCGGAACCCTTCTCGTGCGAAGAGGAAGGCGTTGAGGGCGGCGGAGGCCTCGGCCACGTCCATCGTCGAGGCAATCTCGCCCGCCGCGGCGTCACCGAGATCGTCCAGAGCGCGCAGGCAGGCGGAGACGTCGAGGTCGGGATACTCGTCGGCCGCAACCCAGAGCGCGGCCTCCCCGAGGCGGACTGTGCCCTCGGGCGACCGGGCCAGCCTCTCGAAGCGCGACCTCGGATCCTGCATGCCGCCGTTAGCCTAGCCCACGCGCCAGACCGGGTCAAACGGCGTAGGCGCCTGAACGGCGCCTCACTGTGCCGGGCGCCTCCTCCCAAGCGGGACGAGCAGCGCGCCGGGCGCACTCGTCGTTTGACGCGATCCGGCGTCTCCTGCTAGCGTCCCCCCCAGGATGAGGCGCCCATGAACACAGCGTGCTCACACGCTTCCCCGTGCTGGTGCAGGGGACGGTCACCGTCCCCGCCGGGACCGAGGTGGGCGTGACGGTCAACGGGGTGGTGGCCGCCGTGAGCGGCGGCGGCTTTGCCGCGCTGGTGCCGGTGGATCCGAGTGTCAGCAGCCTGACCGCGACGGGGGCCGATGCGACGGGGGCCACCGGCAGCGACAGCATTCCCGTCAGCGTCCAGGCCCCAGCCGAGCCCCGCGTGGACGGCCTCTGGCGCCTGCGCATGTTCTGACGGGGGGTGAGCGATGCGCGGCATGCTGGCGATCTTCGGCCTGAGCAGCCTGCTCCTGCTCACGTGGGCGGTGCCGTCGGCGACCGCCGCCGGCCCCTGGCGGGGGCAGATCGTCGATGCCGAGACGAAGGCGCCGCTGGAGGGCGTCGTGGTCCTCGCGGTGTGGTGGAAGGCCACTCGAAGCTTCGGCGGGCCGAGCGAGGAGTACCACGCCTCGGAGGAGGTCCTGACCGACCCGGACGGCCGCTTCAGCATCGCCGCCCGCACGTTCTGGAGTCTCAACCCGCTCGTGTACTTCAAAGGGCCCGAGTTCCTCTTTTTC
>CAZDYT010000477.1:0-3840 GCA_964509395.1 uncultured bacterium | reverse complement strand
CATAGACGACGGGATCAATGCCTTGCAAGCCCGCGAGCAGCAAGATCATGGCGTACCCCGCCGTCCGCCAGATCTCCACCAGGACCAACAGGCCGAGCGCCACCCGCTCGTCGAGGAGGAACGGCACCCACACCCCGAACAGCACCGCGATCGTGTAGTTCGCGACGCCGATATCCGTCTCGACGATCCAGCGCCACATGACGCCGACAACGACGGCCGAGATCGTGAAGGGGACGATGGCGATCGAGCGGAAGACCGACCGCGCCGGCAACCGCTGATTCAGAATGAGGGCGAGGGCAAGCCCCAGCGTGACCGCCCCCGCCAGGGCGCCGGTCAGAAACAGCACTGTGTTGAGGACCGTCCGCCAAAAGAGCGGGTCGCGAGCCAGGAGCCCGAAATTCCTAGGCCCCACGAACCCGACGCTGAGCCGCTGGAGGCTCCAGTCGGTCAGCGCAGTGTAGATCACATACAGGGACGGGTAGACCGTCATCAGCCCGACGAGCAACACCGCCGGGCCGACCAGGGCGTAGGGCAGGAGCGCCTTGCGCCGACGCTCCCAGCCCCGGCGCCCCGGCCGAGGCCACGCGTCTACCCGCTCCCACGCGGGTGCACGCATTGGACGCTATGCGGCTCCGCTTGCGCGTTCTCTTCAGGCGCGCTTTACCCGCTCGTCGTACTTCCGCTGCCCCTCCTGCAGCGCGGCCTTGACGGACGACCGGCCGAGCACGACGGCCGCGACGGCCGCGAGCATGACGTCGAAGTAGAACCGTACCTCCTTGATGTGGGGGAGCGGCCGGCCGTGGTCGACCGTGTATTGGGAGAGGAACTTGAGCGCCGGGTCCTGTGTGTAGATCGGGTTCTTCACGGCCGCCTTCCGGACCGGCATCCCAAACTGGTGCGTGGCAGCCGCCCACAGCGTCTCGTTCGCCCCGAAGTGCTTGATGAGCTCCCAGGCCGCCTCCCGCTTCTCCGGGTCCTTGCCCGCCTTCGTCGAGATGGCCGAGATGAAGACCTCGACGGTTCCGTAGGTCCTCCCGCCCGGGAAGACCGGGAAGGGCGCGAGGCCCACCGTATCCTTTCCGAGCTTCTGCACGTTCGGCGGGTAGAAGGAGCTATGGAGGATCCCCGTCGCCCACCGCTCGGAGTTGAAGAGATCCACTTGCCCGTTACTCGCCATGGTGAGGATGTCCCGCGGGGTTACTTTGTGGGTGTTGACGAGATCGGAGACGAGCTGCACGGCCTTCGCCATGTCTGGCGTGTCGATCAGGGCTTGGCTCTTGGCGTCCGCCACCTCGCCACCCTGGCTCCAGACGATCTGGGCGAGGTGCGACGGCCCCTGCTGGAACGCCACGGATGACATCGTCATCCCGAAGCCCCACTGGTCCGGCCGCCCCAACCCGCGCGTGTCCTTCGTCAGGCGCTTGGCTTGGTCGATCACGTCGGGCCAGGTCGTGCCCGGCTGCTCGATCCCCGCGGCCTTCAGCAGCTTCCGGTTCACGAAGTACAGCCACAGCCCGACGTAGAACGACATCGCGTAGATCTTCCCATTGATTGTGCAGTACCGTACGATGTCCTCGTTGAAGTCGCCCCACTCGTCGTACTTGAAGTCGCTCAGCGGGTAGAGGAACCCGCCGTTGGCGAGCGCCGGCAACTCGTTGCCGTCCACGGTGAGGATGTCCGGCGGGTTGCCCGCCATGCTCGCGGCGATGAACCGCGGGGCGATTTGCTCCCAGGTCACGCTCTGGTGCTCAAGCTTGATGCCCGGCTGCGCTTTCTCCCAGTCGAGGATCCGCTCGTAGTACCACATTCGCCGCGGCGGGATGATCGAGGGGTTCTTCGTGTTGATGCCCTCGATCACCTTCCAGTGTTCGGGCACCAGGACCGTGAGCGTGACGGGCTTGGCGGCTCGTGCCACGCGCGGCCCGAGCCCAGGGCTCCCCCCGAGGGTCAGCGCGGTCCCTGCGATCCCAGCCGCGGTGGTCTCGAGAAACGTCCGCCGCGTCACACTCTGCGTGCTTCGCTCGGTCATGTACTTCATCTGAACCCTCCATCCATCCGAAAATGAGCCGCCGTCGAGCCCGGCGTCGCGCAGAGTCTCCCGGAACTGGTAAAGGAAGGGCACGTCCGACGCGTCCTCTGCCATTGACCGCGGGTCGGCACGCGTTTGCTGCTCCATGGGCCACCTCCCCATCGAATTCGAGTGCACATCAGGAGACATTCATGGAGGCAAAACAAGCCCGGGGCTCCGCGGGGCGCCGGGCGGAGCTACTCGCGCGAAGACACATGGAAGGCCCCGCGATCTCATACGGCCTCCCGGAGCGGGTCGTTAGCCCTGGTGCCCACCCCGGGTCCCTCTTTAATAGCCGAGTCGCCGACCGAAGTCAATGGATACGCCGCAACGCGCCCTGGCGTGAGCCCAGCCTTACCGGGGCCGCCGGACGTCACGTTTCGCGGATCGCGAGGCTCCGCGCAATTTCCGCCTCCACGGCCCGGCGCGGGCGGCCGTGTATCTTCTGCGAGTGCGCCCGTACCGCTCGGCCGCAGGCCTCGTCGTACGGCTCGGCATCTCTGACCGTCTGCACCGTGAACGGCCGGACCGTCTGCCCGCCGACAAGGGTCGTCATGTGAGCGTACCAGTCGGCAGGTTCGCCAGGTCAAAGCAGGTGAACGGAGGGGCAAACTCCCGCTCCATCAACTCCGCATCGGCCTGCCCGAGCTGGAAGCAGACGAGCGTGCCGAGGTGCTCGAGATGGCCGGCGACCTGCTTCCCGGGACGCCGACGCGGGCCGACAACTCGCGCGCGGTCAGGGGCCCGCTGCGGAGGGCGTCCCTGAGCGCGGTCCGCACGGTCGCGTGAGACTCGGCCGGCCGCGGGACCTGGCGCGGCGTCACGGGGCCTCCGCCGTCACTCGACGAAGCGGACCCGGATCGGGCCGCGCTCGCGGACCTTCACCTCGTCCCGGCCCCGGGAACCGCGCCACCACCCCTCGCCGCCCGCCGGGAGGGCGCGCCGGTCGCCCGGCCCGAGCGCCCGCCCGTTGACGACGACCCGGCGGACTCGTCCGAGGCCCCGCGGCTCGAGGCCCGAGGGCCGGTAGCTTCACGCTTCAGCCACGCCCGGGAAAGTCAAAGCGGCTGCGAGCTCCGTCCCAGAACGGGATGGCGTCGGCCCCATAGCCAAAGGCGGCGTACACATCCCGAACCAAGTTGTAGGTCACCGTGTCGGGCTCGAATTCCTGCGGGACCTGCTCATAGAGAGTCATGTTCTGACCGGCGTAGGGAACCGCTTCACGTCCTCGAAGGAAGCCGAACTCGGTCGGCGGGCCGGGCGGCAGGATGTGACCTTGGATGTTGTGATACTCAAGCCGAACGTGAAACGGAGCCCGTAGGCCGCAAAGCCCACAGATCGCACGGAAGAGCTTCAGGAAGCTGAGCGGATACTCGATGAGAGGATGGGGCCACAGCCTCGGCAGCCGCGCCACTTCTTCGGGCGCTTGCCGCCAGTAGAAGTTCTCCCCAAGGAAGCAGGCATACGTCATGTGGCCGTTCGTCAGCAGTTCAAGAATCCCAGTCTCCAGGGTTCCACCTCGGTAGCGAATGCCCTCGGCGAACCGTTGGATGTCGGCCAAGCGATGCGTGACGATCCACCCGTGGGGATGTGAGTCCGGTGCGTTCCGAAACAACTGACGGATGTCATCTCGGTCAACGTCAACCGCATGCCGGTTGAGCAGTTGGGGCGTGGCAGAAAGGTAGAACGCAGGTCGGTTCTCTACGCGCTCTCGGAAGGCGGCCGCGTCAGCCGCCGACTGTGACCTCCACCTGGCGCTGGTCTCTATCAAG
>CAZDYT010000476.1:0-3848 GCA_964509395.1 uncultured bacterium | reverse complement strand
CTGCCACCCCTGTTTTCACCTTGAAGTTCTATTACTTATGCAACGACCAATAACAGCTCGACGCCGTGTTGCCGCTCACGGTGATCAACCCGGTCGTGGAGTCGTACGTGTAGTCGAACCCCGCGCACTGGAAGACCGGGGGCGACGGGGTTACATACTTCCCGGGGCTCCCCGGGAAGTTCCCGTTGTGCTGGCCGTAGTAGATGGCGATGGCCGAGCGCACGTCCTGCGTCGGTCAGGGCCCGATCCATGCACAAGACGATCTCCACCCACTCGAAAGCCGGAAGAACCAGTTATTGTAAGAAGTTAAGCGCGCTCGGGCGATTCCTCCGCGACCTCAGGTCCCAAGCCAACCCGCGCCAGCGTCCACGTCTCACACTTGATCGAGGAAAGTCAACCGAGCCCGCCCGACCTCGATGATGTCCTTGCTCTTAAGCGGAGCGCTTGTCTTCACCTCGCCGTTCACTCTCATCCGATGCCAGCGTGACAGGTTCCGTATCTCGAAGCCGTGCTCGCCCCTGATAATGAGGATGTGCTGCTTCGGGCCGCTGACTGGGAGTCGCAGATCGCACAGCCGGGAACAGCCTACCAGGACGGCTCCTCCTCTGACAAAGTGCGTGCCACGCGTGCCCGCCACTTCCCATTCGACCTGCGCCTGACGCTTGACCGAAATCGCCTGCTGGAGCCGTTCGACGTCTTCGGCGCTCAGGTGGTACGTGCCGGGGGGATTCGCACGTCCCTCCTTGGGCGTGACGTCGACCTCCGCCAGGGGCTCGGTGAGGACGCGATCGAAAAACAGCGAGAACTTCCCGAACGAGATCTCGTCGCCCCGCTGCAACGCTTGAGGGGCTGTCAAGCGTTGGCCGTTGAGGAAGGTGCCGTTCGCGGATCCCAGGTCTCGCACGGTCCATACCTTGCCTTCCTGACGGATCTCTGCCTGGGCGCGCGAGACGGACACGTTATCAATCACGATGTCCATCCCCTCGACGCGACCGATACGAATGACGGGTCGGTCGAGGGTATAGACCTGCACGGGCGTCCGCTCCATGACGAGCGTCACTTGTGGCATCGCCGCTCCTTCCTGGCCCTGCCGGGCGATACCCGGCAGCGATCACAGAGTAGGTGTCCTTCCGCGTCGCGGCCGCCGGGCAGTTCGGCATGCCGCGCCGGTGATGACACCAGATGGCCGTTGTCCTGGTCCTGCTCTCGGCCACGATGGCGAGCGCTGGCGTGGCGCACCATGGCACAGGCCCGCTACCGACGATTCCGCCTCTGCTGCACTTCGGTGATAAGGCGGCGGACCGACGGCGGGGCTTCCCGGGTGCAGAAGACGAGTGAGGGATCCAGTGCTGAAAGGCGCTCCAATTCCTCCTTCGTCCGTTCCCCATCCTCGAGAGCAACGTAGGTGAACGCCAAGTAGCATCGTGCCTCCTCGAGGCGTCGCACGCGAACGGCGGTGTGCGTCAGGTCCTCGAGGTTCACCAGCGCCTGCCCCAGCACTGTGAGGGCCTCTCGGAATTGGGCTTTCACATAGGCCTCCTTGGCGCGGCTGAGCGATCGCTCGGGCCATCCGCTTCCCGGATCGCGTCGCACCTGGTCCATCAGGGCCAGCGACAGCTTTCGGTGTTCGTCTGCCCAGTTGGTTCTCCGCAGGCCGCTGTAGGCATCGGCGAGTGCCTGGTGAGCCTCGGCCAGGTCCTCGAGCCGAAGCCAGCGGGTCTCCACCTGTTCCAGCTCCCAGATGGCGCGGTTCAGCGAGTGCACAGCCGCCTGATAGCTTTCGCCCTTGAGCTGCATCATGGCTCGGTCCAGGTTCTTGCGCAGCTCGATGTTCGCACCGACTAACTTGTACTTCACCGGCTTCGTGGCCTTCGGGAGATCCTTGCTGACGTCCTGGAAGATCGCGCAGCTCGACGCCGCCAGCACACAGACAGCAAGCCCTACAAGCCCCCGTCCGGGTGGGCGCTGCCTCATGGCTCGATGAAGGTGCGTGACCTGAAGTCGTAGCTCAGGTGCAGGGGGTCTGCCGCCGTGTGCTGTTCCGTGACCTGGACACGGCGCTCGGGGCTGCGTTCGCCGGTCGCCTCGAAGTGGATCCGGCGCTCCCCGACCGGGATACGCAGGCATGCGCGCGGGGTATCCCCGACGTACTGGCCATCCACGTATACGCTGGCGAAGGGGATGGCGTTGACGCTGAGACAGCCCGATGCACCGCTCGGAGCGGCAGCCCGGGGACTCCGCGGTTTGTCGGGGGGAGTTTCGCGAGATGTGTCGTGGGGCACCTCCCAAGGCTTGCCTGGTGATGGCGCCTGGCGGGAGGGCTCGGGGGCGGCCGGAGCCAGTACGACGGGACTGGCAGCCGGAGGAGGCGACTGGACGGGCTCCCCACCGGAGTCTGGCTGGGACTCTCGTTTCGGGCCCGAGTCCCGGGACCCGAGAGGGGAATGCTGACCGGTTTCTCGGCCGAAGAACGCCCAGCCGCCAACGCTCGCGACCAGAAGACACACGGCACCGATCAACAGGGCGCGCGAGCGTGCGCCGGCCCGGCTGGATGCGAACGCCGTACGGAGCAGCCTGGCCGTCCGTGCGCCTGTCGGCTGGCCCACGGCTTGAGCCAGCGCTTCCGCGAACGCCCGGGCGTTCGGGTATCGTTGATCTGGGACCTTGGCCAGTACCCGTGCCATGACCGCATCGAGCGCGGGCGGTACCTTCGGGTTCCGCTGCCGCGCGGGTGGAGGGTCCACGTGGACGACGCGGTAGAGGAGCGCCGCGAGGTCGTCCGCCTGGAAGGGGTTCACGCCGGTCAGGGCCTCGTAAAGCGCCACTCCCAGCGAAAACAGGTCACTTCGACCATCCACCCCGCGCCCACTGAGCTGCTCCGGGGACATGTAGGCAGGAGTGCCCACCATCACTCCGGTTCGGGTGACAGTGCTCCCCGAAATTCGCGCGATCCCGAAGTCGCTGACCTTCGCCACTCCGTCGGCGCCAACGAGGATATTGCCTGGTTTGATGTCCCGGTGTACCACGCCGTGTGCGTGGGCGTACTCCAGGGCGCTGCACACTTGTGAGACGAGGTGCGTGGCCTGGCGAGGTCGAAGCGGGCCTTCGCTGGCGATGAGGTCCGCCAGCGTCCGCCCCTCCAGGTACTCCATGACCATATAGGGGACGCCGTCGACCTCCACTACATCGTAGACCGACACCAGGTTGGGATGATTGAGGCGACCGGCCGCCGTCGCCTCCTGATAAAAGCGCCTCTTCAGCTCCGCGTACTGCTCGGGGGGGAGGCCCAGGTCCCGACGCAGCGTCTTGATGGCCACGATCCGGTCAAGCTGGGGGTCGCGGGCCTTATAGACGATCCCCATGGCCCCCTGCCCCAATTCTTCAAGGATCTCGTACCGGGCGATTCGTCCCGTGCCGCTTTCAGTCATCCACTTCTACAGTTGCGACGCCGCGATCGGCGGAGTCTCCCATGCCTCGCTCCGTTTGAGCGTGGTAGCGAGCCGCTGGAGCGGGTAGGGAACGAGCCTTACCGCACTGGAGGGATGGGCCAGCCGGTAATACCTCGATCCACGCCTTCCGCCAGCGTGTCTCAGTGACCCGCTCCCCCGTTGCCTCAGCACAACGGGCGCCAGCGCTCCTCCCATACATACACCAGAGGTCCCGTCGGACAGTAAGTTTTCGGGCTCGAAACTCTCTAGGATGCCGCGGTTGGCCAAAATCGGACCAGGAGAACACGCGTACGGGGCTTCGGCACACACTGCCAGCCAAAGACCGACGTCGTCGCTGGCGACGAGGCGGGTGTTAGCGCCCACGCTTTTTGACATTTCCCTGCTCGACTTCGTTGTCCG
>CAZDYT010000475.1:0-3852 GCA_964509395.1 uncultured bacterium | reverse complement strand
GGAGCGCGGCGTTGGAGTGGATGACGTCGGCCGCGGGCCCGGGCCGGCCCGTCGCGAGGTCCGCCCGCTGCCACAGGATCCCCGGGGCCCCGGCCGCCGCCTTCGCCAGCATCTCCTGAGACTCGTCCACGCCCGTGACGCGCGCGCTCGGCCACCGCTCCTTGAGCAGCCGGGTCACGTTGCCGGCCCCGGCACCCAGGTCGTAGACCTCGGCCGGCTCGGCGACGTCGATTCGGGTCAAGAGATCGATTGCCGGTCTCAGACGATGGCCGGCGAACTTCAGATACTGCGCAGGGTCCCAGGCCACGGGGGGCGTCCTATCCTGAGGAGCGGAAACAGCATAGCGAGCTTGCCCGCCGGGCACAATGCCGCCTCGCTCTGCCTGAGGGCGGGCGTCGTTGGCAGCCGGCTCGAGCCGTGTTCCCGCGAATCGGACGAGCCCGGCGCGGCGCGGTATCTTAGAGGCGTGACGCGCCCGCGCGCCCGTGCCGTCCCGCTCCTCGGCGTGGCCCTGGCCCTTGCTGCCTGCGTCGCCGCGCGCCCGGCGGTCGAACCGTGGCAGTCGCCGTTCGGCAAGGACCACCCGCTGGCGGGGCGGATCTGGGACGTGGTGCGGGGCCGCTTCATCGACCGAGACGCCCTGGCGGCGCGGCTCGCCGCGGCCCGGTTCGTCCTCCTCGGCGAGCAACACGAGAACCCCGACCACCATCGCCTCCAGGCATGGGTGCTCCGCGCGCTCATCGCGGCCGGGCGCCGGCCGGCCGTCGCGTTCGAGATGCTCACGACCGCGGACGCCCCGGCCCTCGCCCGCTACCTCGCCGCCGCGCCCGGGGACGCCGCCGGCCTGGGCGCGGCCGTCAACTGGAGCCGGAGCGGCTGGCCGGACTGGAACTACTACCGGCCGATCGCGGCGGCGGCACTGGGCGCCGGGCTGCCCCTCGTCGCGGCGAACATCCCCCCCGCCACCGCCCGCGCGCTCACCCGCGGCGAGCCCGGCGCCCTCGACCCGCGGCTCGTCGCCCGGTACGGGCTCGACCAGCCCCTGCCGCCCGCCGTCGAGGTGGCGATGGCGGCCGAGATCCATGAGGCGCACTGCGGCCAGGTCGCCGGCCGGCTCGTTCCGGGCATGATCGCCGCCCAGCGGGTGCGCGACGCGCAGATGGCGGAGAGCCTCGTGACGGGGGAGATGGACGGCGCGGTGCTGATCGCCGGCGCCGGCCACGTCCGCACCGATCGCGGCGTTCCCGCCTACCTCCGGGCGCGGCTGCCGGATGCGCCGGTAGGCAGCGTGGCCTTCCTCGAGGTCGACCGCCGCGACCCTTCGCCGCTCGACTACGCGGAGCGGTTCGGCGGGGTCTTGCCGTTCGACTACGTCTGGTTCACGCCACGCGTGGACGACGAGGACCCGTGCGTGAAGTTCCGCAAATCGCTCGAGCGATTGAAGGACCCCGGCTGACCGCGACGATGCACCGCGAGATGGACATGGGGGTTCGGCCGGCGCAGCCGGAGGCGGCGCTGAGGACGGTCGGCTGAAGACCTTCAGGGCGTAGCGGCTGCCGTGACTTACCCTCAGCTCGGGCCCGCGGCGCCGGCGCGCCGCACGGCTTCGTGGAAGAACAGGGCCGCCGAGCCGCGGATCGAGGTCGTCTTGGTCATGGGCACGACGAGCACCTTGGCCGCCTGGTACGCCCCCTCGAAGGCGTAGGCCCGGGTCCAGCGGAGCACGTCGTCCATGTGCGCCTCCAGCGAGTGGGCCACCCCGCCCGTGAGGACGATCGCTTCGGGGTTGAGCCCGTTCAGGATGCTCCCGAGGCCGGCCCCGAGCGCCCGGCAGACGCCCTCCACGATCTCCCGGGCCAGCGCGTCCCCGGCCCGGGCGGCGGCGAAAACGTGGGGAGCCGTGATCGCGGCCGGGTCGCCGCCGGCCAGCGCCAGGAGGGCCGACCCGGGGCGCCCAGCCAGCGCCTCGCGCGCCTGCGCCGCGATGTCCGGGCCCGCGACGTACGCCTTCAGGCACCCCCGGCCGCCGCAGAAGCACGGGCGGCCGTCGAAGTTCACCGTGACGTGGCCCAGTTCGCCGCCGTACCCCGAGGCGCCACGGACGATGTCGCCGTTGAGGTAGAGGCCGCCGCCGACCCCCGTTCCCAGCGCCAGCAGGACGACGGACCGGAGCCCCCGCGCCACCCCGAAGCGAGCCTCCCCCAGCGTGAGGGCATTGACGTCGTTGTCGAGGACGGTCGGGAGCCCCGTGCGCGCGCGGACCAGCGCGGCCAGCGGACAGCCGGCGAGCTCCGGCAGGTTCTGCACGTCGCGGCCGATCTGCCCGGCCGCCGCATCTACGGCACCCGGGACGCCGATCCCGCAGCCGATCAATCGGATCCCGGCGCCGGCCGCCTGAGCCTGGGTCCCGGCGAGCAGGGCGAGGAGGGTCTCGACCACCGTGCCCGGCCCACCGCCGAGGGTCGGGGCCTCGGCGGCTCGCCGGACCTCGCCGCTGGCGGTCACCACGCCGACCCCGATCCCGGTCCCGCCCACGTCGGCGCCGAGGACCGCGGCCTCTTCCGTCATGCCGGGGTCACGGCCCCGGGAGCATCCCGAAGTGACGAAGCCGGATCTCGAGCCGCTCGATCGTGGCCCGCACCTCGGCGTCGCACAGCGCGGCGAGCTCGGTCTCGCGCTGCCGGCCGTAGCGGCTCCCGGCAAGCGCGTCGTCGTAGTGGCCGGGGTGACACATCAGCTCCGTCACCCCCACGGGCAGCGCGGCGAGCTTGTCGAGGAGCCGCTCCGTCGTCCAGTACGGCTCGACGCTGTCCTCGCCGAGGAAGTGATCCGGGGTCCGGACGCCGTGGCGCCGGAGCCCCTCCCGAAAGCCGGGATCCTGGCTCCGGAGCGGCAGCCGCGTGCCGATCACGACGCTCAGCATGATGTCCGCGACGCTGTGGAGGCGGTGAACGTGATGATGGCTATCCAGGTGCGTGGGGGCGCGCCCGAACCGGCGGGTGAAGGCGTCGAGCTGGGCCTCGACCTCCCGGCGGACCTCGTCGGGGTCCGCCCGCTCCTCGACGACACGGAGGTCACGGTGGAACCGCCCCTCGCCGCCGACGAGGGACGGCACCGCGGCCGCGGGCGACACGGGCGTCCCCCACGTCAGGTTGACGTGGAGCCCGATCCCGAGCCGCGGCAGGCCCGCGGCTTCGGTGTCCAGATCGGGCTGCGCCGGAAGGTTGACGAGCGCGGTGGCGCTGCTGACGATCCCGCGCCGGTGGGCCTCGAGGATGCCGCGGCTCACCCCGGCGGTGAGGCCGAAGTCATCCGCGTTGACGATGAGGAACCGCCGGGCCCCGGTCACGGCGTCCGGCGGCCTTCGAGGAGCAGGCGGTCCACCGTGCGGGGGACAGCGCGCGGGAGCGTCCCCTCGACATCGTACGCGCGGATGTGCGGGAGCCGCTCGTAGCCGAGCCGCGGGAACGGCTGCGTCTCGCGCGCCGCGACACGCGCGACGAGGCCCGCCGCCTCGAGCTTTGCCAGCCCCTTGCGCTCGCCGAGGAAGGCGAAGATCGACACGAGGAGCCGGCCGCCGGGCTTCAAGTGGGCAGGCGCCTCGGCGATCAGCCGGTCGAGGACCGCCCAGCCGTCCACCCCGCCGTTGTCGGCACGGGCCATCCAGTCGTCGCGCTCGCGCTCAGAAGGCGTCGGCATCTGCGGTGGTCCGGAGACGATCAGGTCGAACGCCTCGCCCCGGATCGGGTCGTAGCAGTCGCCGAGCCGCGCCTCGACTCGATCGCCGACGCCGTTGAGCGCGGCGTTCTGGCTCGCCAACGCCACGGCCGCGGGCACCACGTCGGTCGCCAC
>CAZDYT010000474.1:0-3854 GCA_964509395.1 uncultured bacterium | reverse complement strand
GGGACGTCCGACGGGCCGCGGGGCCTGTCGCCGCCTTGCCCCGCGCGCGCGCAGGCTCGGCACCCGTTCGCCTCCTGCCGCAGCCTTTCGTCTGCGGCAGGCAGCCGAAGGGGTCCCCCTGCGCCTGCGCGCGCGGGGGCGGCGTGCGGCGCCACCCGCGGCCCGACCAGCACTCCAGAAGTCGCCGATCAGGGTCAGATCGCGGGGGGCTCCGCCAACTCCATCTCGGCTGGCACGCCGGAGACGTCGCGGGGCAGCCCGCAGACGATCCGAACCGACAGGGAGAGAGCCTATGAAGATCACCGACGTTCGCACGATCCCGCTGGGCGGAGCCACGCACGACACCGGCTGGCCCGGCGGCACCGACCCCGGCGAGCAGATGAACACGCTGGTGGAAATCCACACCGATGAGGGGCTGACCGGCATCGGAAGCTGCTTCACGAGCCTGCCGTTCGTCGAGGCCTCGCTCACGCTCCTCAAGCCCATGCTGATCGGCGAGACCGTCTTCGAGGCCGAGCGCGTGAGCGAGAAGCTCCGCCAGCTCTCCTTCTGGCAGGGGCGGGGCGGCGCCGTCGAGCACACGATCAGCGGCCTCGACATCGCCCTCTGGGACCTGATGGGCAAGGCCCTGGGCCAGCCCGTGTCGCGCCTGCTGGGCGGTAACTACCGCGACCGGATGAAGCCCTACGCCTCGATCCTCTTCGACGACCCGCCGATCCTCCGCGGGAAGCTCCAGGAGCAGCTCGCCAGGGGCTTCCGCGCCATCAAGATGGGCTGGCGGCCGTTCGGGCGGGTGAGCCGGCAGCTCGACGAGCTCCTGATCAAGACGGCGCGCGAGACCGTCGGCGAGGACGTCGAGCTGATGGTGGACGCCGGGGGCAGCGAGCAGTTCTGGCCCCACGGCGTCAGCTGGGCGCGCGAGACGGCCAGGATGCTCGGAGAGTACCGGGTCACGTGGTTCGAAGAGGCGCTGCGCCCCGACGACCTCCAGGGGTTCAAGGAGCTGCGGCATACCTCCCCCGTCCTGATCGCGACCGGCGAGGTCCTGACGCGCCGCCAGACCTTCCTGCCCTACATCACCGAGCGCGCCGTCGACGTGATCCAGCCCGACATGACCAAGTGCGGCGGCCTCTCCGAGGGCCGCCGCATGGGCTGGCTGGCCTACGACCACGGCGTGCTCCTGGTCCCGCACGGCTGGAACACGGCGATCGGCGTCGCCGCGGATCTCGCCCTCACGGCCGCGCTCCCGGTCGCCAAGTGGGTCGAGTACCAGACCGGGGTCCCGTACATCGAGGCGCTGATCGATCCGCCGTTCCGGCTCGACACGGACGGGCTGCTCCCGGTCCCGACGGGACCGGGGCTCGGGATCACACTGAACCCGGACGCCATCCGGAAGTACTCGCGCTGACGGCCCGGCATGACCCCCGACCCACTGCCGCCGCCCTCTCCCCCGCTGCGGCGGCCGCGCGTGTGGCCTGTCTTCGCCACGTACGTGGCGGTCGTGGTCGGCCTCCCGCTGGCCGAACTGGGCGCGGTGGCCGTCTGGACGGCGATGGATGAGACCCGCCGCGGCCGGGCCATCGATCTCGCCGCCTCCCCGGATCTCCTGGTCCTCTCCGTGCTCATCAGCTCGACGACCTTGATCGCGGTCTCGCTCCTCGGGGGCCGCCTCGCGCCGGAACGGGCGCGAGCCCGGCTTCGGACGGGCCCGGCCCACGCGCCCTGGAGCCGGATCGTCGTGGCCGTGGTCGGGTTCCTCGCCCTGAGTCAGGCCTTCGATTCGCTCTTCGCCCTGCTCGGCTGGAGCGAGCGCGGCACGCTCGGGATGCTCCACCGGGCGATCGCCCAGATGTCGGCCGGTCTGCTCGTCCTCATGCTGCTGGTCGCCGGGCTCCTGGCGGGGACGGGCGAAGAGCTCTTCTTCCGGGGCTTCATGCAGACGCGCCTGGCCGCGTGCTGGCGGCCATGGGCGGCCATCACCGTGACGGCCGCTGCGTTCGCCCTGCTCCACTTCGACCCGGTCCAGAGCGCGTTCGCGTTCGTCGTGGGCGTGTTCCTGGGCTGGATCACGGAGCTGACCGGGAGCATTCGTCCCGCCGTCTGGGCCCACGTCCTCAACAACAGCGTGTCGGTCCTCCAGCCCGGGTTCCTCCCGCGGCCGGCGTCGTCCTGGATCGAGATCGGACTCCTGGCGCTCTGCCTCTCGGTCATGGCGGGATCGGTCGTCGTCCTGCGTCGCGGGCGGCCGGTGAGCGTGGGGGCACACGGGACCTGTTGACAGGAGCCGCGCCCCGGCACTACCGTGCCAGAGGCGCGATCCCGCTGGGCATTGCGCCCAGCCGCTCACCGGACTCCATCGCCAGGGGGGAAGCCGTGGACACGACCGAGTTGTGCTTTACGCCCGCCACCGAGCTGAGCCGACAGATCCGGACCCGAAAGCTCTCGCCCGTGGAGCTGGTCGACGCCGTCCTCGACCGCACCGAGCGGCTGAACCCGAAGCTGAACGCCTTCCTCACGGTCACGACCGACCTCGCGCGGCAACAGGCACACGGGGCTGAAGAGCGCGCCCGGCGCGGCGCCCTCCTCGGCCCGCTCGACGGGATTCCCTATTCCGTGAAGGACCTCGAGCCGACGGCGGGCGTCCGGACGACGTTCGGCTCCAAGTGGTTCGAACAGCACGTGCCGACCGAGGACGGCGTCGTCGCGGGCCGGCTCAAGGCGACGGGCGCGGTCTTGCTCGGCAAGACCAACACGCCGAACTTCGGCCACAAGGACAACTGCGACAACCTCCTCGGCTCGCCCTGTCGCAACCCGTGGAAGCTCGACCGCACCTCGGGCGCGTCGTCGGGCGGCGCCGGCGCCGCCGTCGCGGCCGGTCTCGGACCTCTGGCCCACGGCTCGGACGGCGCGGGCTCGATCCGCATCCCGTCCGCGCTCTGCGGCATCGTCGGCTTCAAGCCGTCCTTCGGGCGCATTCCCTCCCATCCCTCCACCGACTACTGGGCCGCCCGCTCGCACAACGGGCCGATGACCCGCACGGTCCGGGACGCGGCCCTGCTCCTCGGCGCGATGGCGGGGCCGGATCCCCGCGATCCGCTCAGCATCGACGCGCCGCCCGAGGACTACCTGGTCGCGTGCGACGGTGACCTCCAGGGGCTGCGGATCGTCTGGAGCGCCGACCTGGGCTACGCGCCCGTCGATCCCGAAGTCCGGCGGATCACCGAGGCGGCCGCGCGCCGGTTCGAGGAGCTGGGCGCGAAGCTCGAGGCGCGCGATCCCGGCTGGCCCGACCCCGGAGCCTTTCACAGGATCATCTACGAGGTCAACGTCGCGGCGCGCCAGGTCGATCGCGCGGCCGAGCACCCCGAGTGGATCGAGCCGAGCCTCATGCAGATGATCGAAAATGCCCGCCGGGTTTCGGCAATCGAGCACGCCAAGGCGCTCCTCGCCCGGAGCGTCTTCTACGATCAGGCGCGCCGGTTCTTCGAGACGTGCGACCTCCTCCTCACTCCGCAGATGCCGGTGGGCGCCTGGTCGGCCGAGCCGGGTCCGAACCAGGGACCGAAGACGATCGGGGGCCGGCCGACGCCGACGATGTTCGACCGGCTGCCGTTCACCTTCCCGTTCAACCTGACCGGCCAGCCGGCGGCCAGCGTGCCCTGTGGCTTCACCTCGGAAGGATTGCCGGTCGCTCTCCAGATCGTCGGCCGCTGGCACGCGGACGCGCTCGTCCTCCGGGCCGCGGCCTGCTTCGAGGCGATCCGGCCCTGGGCGGCAGCCCGGCCGCCGCTCGACTAGCGCGCATTATTCACGAATGCACGCAGGGGGAGGGTGGGTGACGCGGCGAACGGGCG
>CAZDYT010000473.1:0-3857 GCA_964509395.1 uncultured bacterium | reverse complement strand
GACCTAGCACATGGTGAGGCCGCCGCTCACGCTCAGTGTCTGGCCGGTGATGAAGTCCGCCTCGGGGGAGGCGAGGAACACGACCGCGCCGGCGATCTCCTCTGGCGCCGCGACGCGCCCCAGTGGGATGGCCCGCGTGACCGCCTCGATGATCTTCTCCGTCTTCGGCGACTGCTCGCGGATCGACTGGAGGAGCGGCGTCTCGGTGAGCCCGGGGCAGACCACGTTCACCGTGACGCGGTGGCGGGCCAGCTCGCGGGCGAGCGTCTTCGAGAACGCGATCACCGCGCCCTTGGCGCCCGAGTAGACCGCCTCGCCGCTCGAGCCGACGCGGCCCGCGTCGGAAGCGATGTTGATGACCTTGCCGGCCCCCCGCGCCACCATGTGCGGGAGCGCCGCCTTGGAGGTGTAGAGCACCGCCTTGAAGTTGATGGCGATGATCTTCTCCCAGGTCTCCTCGTCGGAGTCGAGAAAGAGGCCCATCCGGTCCCAGCCCGCGTTGTTGACGAGGATGTCGAGCTGCCCGAACTGGGCGAGCGTCGCCGCCACCGCCCGCTCGACCTCCACGCGCCGGGTGAGGTCGGCCGGGAGCGCGAGACCCTTGACGCCCAGGGCCTCCACCTCGACGGCCACCGCCCGGGCGTTCTCCCCGAGGATGTCGGCCACCGCGACCTGGCACCCTTCGCGCGCCAGCGCGAGGGCGATGGCGCGGCCGATGCCCCGGCCGCCGCCGGTGACGAGCGCGGTCTTGCCCGTGAGCTTCATGGCCGTCCTCCCCCCTCAGGCGTCGTGCGGCGCGCCGCCGTCATCGATGCCTCCACACCGGAGCGCGCTTCTCCAGGAAGGCCCGAAGGCCTTCCGCCGCGTCGTCCGTCCGCATGAGCTCGTCGGTGTAGAGCGCCTCCAGCGCGGCGAGCGCCGCCTCGAACCCGGCGCCGGGCGCCTCCCGGACCGCGCGCTTCGTGAGCCGCAGGACCGCGGCGCTCTTGTCGGCGAACGCAGCCAGCGCCCTGGCGACCGCCGGTTCCAGCTCATCCGGCGGGACGACGCGGTCCACGAGCCCGATCCGCTCCGCCTCCCGGGCCGAGATGATCTCGCCCGAGAGGAGGAGTTGGAGCGCGCGCGCCGTCCCCACCCGGGTCGGGTAGTGGAGCGCGGCGATCGGGGGGAACACGCCGACCTTGATCTCGGGCTGGCCCACGGTCGCGGCCTCGCTCGCGATGACGAGATCGCAGAACGTCGCGAGCTCGGCCCCCCCGCCCAGGGCGGGCCCCTGGACGGCGGCCACGGTCGGGCAGTCGAGGGCGTGGAGCTGGCGGAAGATCTGGTGAAAGGCCGCCAGCATGGGCTTGACCCGGTCGCCCATGTGGTCCTCGATCGCGACCCCCGCCGAGAAGGCTTTCCCCTCGGCGGCCAGCACGAGCGCCCTGAGCGTGGGCCGCCGGGCGACGTCCTGGAGCGCGGCGCGGAGCTCCTCCATCATCGCGATCGTCATGATGTTCAGCGGCGGCCGCGCCAGGGTGATGCGCGCCACGTCGCCGTCGACGTCGCAGCGGATCAGCCGCCTGCCGTTCATGGGCGACGCGTCCCGCCCGCTGCGCCGGGACCGGCGGCGGCCCGATAGAGGTCGGCGCACTGCCGGCAGAGCCCGTCGGCGGGATCCCAGCCCGGAAAGCTCCGCCGGATCCGTTCGCGCAGCGCACGGGGGAACCCCTCCGGCTCGGGCTCGAAGGCGTAGGTGGGCGATCCGCAGAGCGGGCAGCGCTCGCCAGGATGAGGGCCACGGCGGCGCCGGCCGAGCGCGCGCCCGGGCTCGGCAGCGAAGGCCACCAGGTCCGCGTGCGTGCGAGGGCTCGCCTCAAAGAGACGCTCGAACGCCTCCTCGGTCCGCTCCTCGAGCATCGGAAACGCAGTCACGAACTCCTGCAGGCGCTCGGCCCTGACTCCAGGCGGGGCCCAGCCGCGGCGCCGGAGCCGCCCGTCGACGTACGTGTCCCAGAGGACGCGGTAGCGCTCCCGGAACACGGCGTCCGGGAGCCGCCCGGCATCGAGTGTGAGCCCTGGTGTGTAACCGAAGTGCGGGTCCAGCATATCGGCGAGGTGCAGGAGCTCGTGTCGGAGGAACGCGCGGAGGCGGTCGCTCTCGGTGAGGGTCTCGGGCCGAAGCCGAAGGACGACGGTTCGCTGCGTCGCCGACCCGGCGGCGGCCGCTCGGGTCGCGACGAACAGCTCCGCGCCTTCATCGCGGCGCGAGGGCGAGAGGGTAACCAGACACCGGTCTGTCTTCGCCGAAATGGAGGGCCGCTCCCGGACCGTCTGGGCGATGACCTCGCCCAGGCCGAGGCGCTCGAACCAGGCGGTGTGGAAGGCCCGGAATCGGGTTTCCCGTTCCTCCGCGTCAGGGATCAGGTAGAGGGGGTCCCGGCTGACGCGGAACTCGCCCGCCTCTCGGCAGCCGCGCATGGCGGCGAGCACCGCCTCCTCCACGAGTTCCGGCTCGTACTCGATCGAGAACTCCCGCATGCGCTGGCCCATCACGGGCCGCCGGAGTCCACGGGCGCGCTCTCCGGGGGATCGCACGCCGCCGGGACCGGTGGGAGCGCCGTCGAGCGGAGGCGAAGCCATTCGGGTCCCGCGGGGATCCCGACCCGGGCGCACTCGCGCGTGACGAAGTCGGTGCAGAGCACCCCCAGGGCGCCGAAAAACCCGTCCGCGTCGTGCCGCGCGAGCGTGCGGCCGAAGGCGGGCGCCCACCGGCCCAGGTGGTCTCGCAGGAAACGGCGGCCTGCCTGTCGTGTCGCGTCGAGCATCGCCCGATCCTCACGCCCGAGGGCGTAGGCCTCCTTGCGGGCCAGGAAGGCCAGGAACTCGCACTCGCAGCTCAGATGGTCGGGGCGCTCGTGGGCCCCGGGGCGAAGACGCAGGCCGAAGGCGCGGTAGAAGGCCACCAGATCGCTCATCTCGTCCATCGGTTGGAAGACCGAGTCCGCGCCGTACTCGGTCTCGTAGGGCGGGACGGGCCCCCGGGCGGTGTGGCCGAAGAGGTGGTGGAAGTCGGCCGTCAGTGCCTCGAGGGTGAGCGGCTGCGCCAGCTGGCGCGTGGCCGCCGCGAGCGTCGACCCCCACGCGTCGTCGAGGATCCCGGCGGCGTCGGCCAGGGCCCCGGCCCCCTCGCGCGAGGCCAGGCGCGCGGTCGTCTCGGGGGTCGGCGGGCGGCACCCGAGGGCCACCGCCTCGTAGAGGGCGCTCCGGCACAGCGCCCGGTCGGCCTCCATTTCACGCTCAGCATCGAGGGGCATGCGGGGCGAGCACTCCTCCACGGTTCCGTCCGAGTCACGGGGGGGAGGCAGGCCCGGGCCGTTCGCCGGCCGAACTGAGGTCGGGACGGCCGCGAGGCGCAAGCCGAGCGCGTCCCGACCGAGATCGTCAAGGCGAACGGTTGGGCTTTGCCCAAAGGGCCGTCGGAGGGGGGCGA
The DNA here is from genome assembly GCA_964509395.1 of uncultured bacterium. GTDB lineage: Bacteria > Methylomirabilota > Methylomirabilia > Rokubacteriales > DASRDR01 > CAZDYT01. Next base: position 382 of record CAZDYT010000473.1, on the reverse strand, counting down.
AGCCCCCCGCCGAGATTTCAGATGGAGTTGGCATGCCGGCGCGGTCGTTCATAGAGCGGCTCCTCGACCGTGGTGCGGAAGAGCTCCTCGCCGTCGCGGCCGTAGGCGATGACGGTGTCGTTGTAGAGGGTGACCCGGCGGCCCCGGAGCGTGCCCTCGTAGACCTTCGGGCCCTCCACGACCTTGTAGCCATAGATGATCAGGTTGGACCGGCGGAAGAGCTGGAGCACGGCGAGGAGCTCGCGGTCGGGGTTCTCGTAGCGCTCGATCGCCTGATCCACGCCCGGCCCGAACATCTGGCGGAGGTAGGGGCGGGGCACCCAGCGCGGCGGGATGTAGTAGCCGTTCGGCTGCGTGCCGAACTGGGGGTAGAGCGGCAGCG
>CAZDYT010000472.1:0-3866 GCA_964509395.1 uncultured bacterium | reverse complement strand
GAGCCAGCCCGACGCTGTCACGTCCCCGAGTCCTTCCTTCGTCGCTTCGCCGACGGGGGCGGCCGCGTAATGAAGGAACGACGGGAACGGAGCCGGAGGCTGACGGCCAGCGTGCCGGAGGCTGCGGCCGCGGCCGGCGCCTACACGGTGGTGCCGGCGGAAGGCGCGGCCCGGCACCTCGGCGCCTTCCTGCGTCACGTCGAGGAGCGGGCGGCCGACGTCATCGAGCAGATGCTCGCGGGCGCGTTCCCGCCGAAGGGCGGAGATCGCGCCAACCTCGCGCTGTTCGTCGCCGTCCAGCTCCTGCTCGGCGCGACTCCGCGCGCCGCCTTCGCGCAGGCCGTCACGTTGCTCACGGAACTCGTCGTGTCGAAGATCCCGGAGCGCGAGGATGAGGCCGACGATCCACCCGCTCGGGCCCCGATCCCCGAACGTCGCCGAGCCGACGTCGTGGTCCACGACGACGAGCCGCGCGGCGTGTCGCTGGCGGCCGCCCCTCACCTCGCGGGGCTCCTGGCCGACCGGCCCTGGCAGCTCGTGCGCTTCCCCCGGCCGGTGCTGCTGACGGGAGACACGCCCGCGGTGCCGTGGAGCCCCTCCGGATCGGCGCCGCCCTCCCCCACCCGGCTCAGCGTGGCCGCCGAGGTGCGCGTCCCGCTCGATCCGCGCCACGCGCTCATCCTGGCCCGCAGCGTGCAGCTCGGCGAGGTGGTCCGCGACCTCGACGACCGCCACGCCGGCGCACTGAACCGGACCGTGGCCGACGCCGCGCGGAAGTGGATGTACCACCACCCGGCGTGCGACCCGCTCGCCGGCGTGGAGCTCCTCCCGGCCTGAGGCCTCTCCGACCTACGGCGCCGTGTAGGCGGTCTTGACCACCGTGTAGAACTCCCGCGCGTGGCGGCCCTGCTCGCGGGGCCCGCCGTCGACCCACTCCCCGTTGATGAAATCCTTGTGACTGCTCATGTTGGTCACGGCGCTACGACGCCTTCGGCTCGCCGGTCCGGGCGAGCTCGTCGGTGACGGCACCGAGGCCGCGGGCGAAGCGCTCGATCACCTCGTCCACCTGCTCGCGGGTGATACAGAGCGGCGGCGAGAAGGCGATCACCTGCCCCGCCGGCAACGCGCGGACGATGAGCCCGCCCTCGAGACACCGCTGGGCGACGCGGTGGGCGACCTTAGTCCCCGACTCGAAGGGGCGCTTGGCCGCCTTGTCGGCCACGAGCTCGATCCCCGCGATCAGCCCCACGCCCCGCACGTCCCCGACGAGGGGATGCGCCGCGAACGCCGCGCGGAGGCGCGCCTGGAAGTACTCGCCGACGCGCGACGCGTTGCCGATGAGGTCCTCGCCCAGCAAAATGTCGAGGTTCGCCAGCGCGGCCGCGGCGCCGACCGGGTGGCCGCTGTACGTGAAGCCGTGCGCGAACGGCCCGATCTGGGGTGAGGCGTCCCGGAACACCGCCCAGATCGGCTCGGAGACGAAGCAGGCGGACAGGGGGAAGTAGCCGCTCGTGAGCCCCTTGGCCGCCGTCACGAGATCCGGCGTGATCCCGTAGACCTCCGACCCGAACGCCCGGCCGAGCCGCCCGAAGCCGCAGATCACCTCGTCGGCGATCATGAGCACGTCGTGCTTCCGGAGCACCGCCTGGACCTTCTCGAAGTACGTCCGCGGCGGCACCAGGACGCCTCCCGCCCCCATGACCGGCTCGGCGATGAAGGCGGCCACGGTGTCCGGCCCCTCGCGCTCGACGAGCCGGTCGAGCTCCCCGGCGAGCGCCGTCGCGTACTCCTCCTCCGACATGCCCGGCGCGGCGTCCCGGTAGTAGTACGGCGCCGCCGTGTGGAGGATCCCCGCGATCGGCAGGTCGAAGGCCTTGTGGAAGAGAGGCAGCCCCGTGAGGCTGGCCGTCGCGACGGTGGTGCCGTGGTAGGCCTGGAGCCGCGCGACGATCTTCTTCTTCCGCGGCCGGCCGCGGAGGTTGTTATAGTACCAGACGAGCTTGACCTGGGTGTCGTTGGCGTCCGAGCCGGAGTTGCCGAAGAAGACCTTGCTCATCGGGCCCGGCGCCAGCCGGAGCAGGCGGTCGGCGAGACGGATCTGGGGCTCGTTCGACATGGAGGAGAACGTGTGGTAGTAGGCGAGCCGCCGGGCCTGGGCGGCCATCGCGTCCGCGACCTCGGGCCGACCGTAGCCGATGTTGACGCACCAGAGCCCCGCGACGGCGTCGAGGTAGCGCCGGCCGCCGGTGTCCGTGAGCGTCACGCCCGAGCCCTCGGCCATGATCCGGGGACCGCTCTTGAGGTGATCGGCGATCGAGGTCGCCGGATGGAGAACGCGCTCCTTGTCGAGCTCCTCGAGCGACGGCGTGGAAGCGGGCTGCGCGGTCATGTCGTCTCCTTCTCCCATCGGGCAGGTGGATGTGACCGGGGGGGACGGACCGGTCCGGCCGCCTCGTCGCGATGCCCCCTCCAGAGACTCTAACAGCACGCGGCGACCCCGTCGAGGGCGCTCGTGGTCGGCCGCCCTTGCCGCGCCGAGGCGGCCTCGGCTATGGTGGACGGAGCATCACGACGAGCCATGCGCTTGCCCACGGCGCTGCGAGCCCTCGACCACCGGGACTTCCGGCTGTTCTGGTCGGGCCAGTGCGTCTCGCTGGTCGGGCGCTGGATGCAGTCGGTGGGGCTCTCGTGGCTCGTCCTCGAGCTGACGAACTCGCCGCTCGCGCTCGGGGTCGTCAACTCGCTCCAGTTTGCCCCGATCCTGGTCCTCTCCGTTTTTGCGGGTGCGCTGGCGGATCGGATCTCGAAGCGCCGGCTCCTGGTCAACACCCAGGGCGGCCTCATGCTCACGGCGCTCGCCCTCGCCGCCCTGACCTGGACGGGCCACGTCGCCTACTGGCACCTGGTCGTGCTCGCGGTCGCCATGGGCGTCGCGAATGCGCTCGACATGCCGACCCGCCAGTCGTTCGTGATCGAGCTGGTGGGCCGCGACGACCTGATGAGCGCGATCGCGCTCAATTCGATGGTCTTCAACGCGGCCCGGATCGTAGGCCCCGCCGTGGGCGGCCTCCTGATCGCGCGCTACGGGGTGGGGATCGCCTTCTTCCTGAACGGCGTGACCTACGCCCCGGTCCTCGCCGCCTTGCTCGCCATGGAGGTCGGGGGCGCGCCACGCACGGGGCGGGCGGCCATCCGGGCAGAGATCGTCGACGGCCTCCGCTACGCCGGCGGCTCGCCGCCCACCTTGCTGATCTTGAGCCTGGTCCTCACCGTGAGCATCTTCGTCCTCAACCACAACGTGCTGGTGCCGCTCATCGCGCGGGACGTCCTGCACGAGAGCGTCAACGGCTTCGGCTTCCTGATGGCCGCGCTCGGTGCGGGGGCGCTCACGGGCGCGGCCATCCTGGCCCAGTTCGGGCGTGGGCGGCCGCCGCTCGCGGGGCTCGTGAGCGCCGCGCTCGTCGTCTCGGCCGGCATCCTCGCGCTGGCCGCCGTCCGCCACTTCTGGCTCGCCGCGGCGCTCCTGTTCGTCGCGGGCGCGGCCCAGATCCTGTTCCTCTCCGGCTGCAACACGACGCTCCAGGTCACGACGCCGGACGAGCTGCGGGGCCGGGTGATGAGCCTCTACACGCTCGCCGTCGCCGGCGTGTCCCCGATCGGGGCGTTCGTCATCGGCGGGATCGCGCAGGTCCTCGGCACGCCCGCGGCGTGCGCGGCGGGGGGCGGGCTCGGCCTCCTCTGCGTGTTCGCCCTCACCGCGCGCTGGGCCCGGCGGCGCGCGCCGGCCTGGTACGGCTAGTGCGGGTCCAACTAACTTCGCCTAGCGTCGTCCTCGGTCGTCGCCGGCCCTCAACGTATGCGGCATA
>CAZDYT010000471.1:0-3867 GCA_964509395.1 uncultured bacterium | reverse complement strand
ACCTGTCCCCACGCGCCGGCCGAGCTGAAGCGCATCCTGGCCGAGTGCGTCCACCGCGCCGGGCTGGACGCCGCCTATGTCCAGATGATCATGACGCGCGGGCGGTTCCCCGACCGTGCCGAGCGCGACCCTCGGCTCTGCCGGAACACGTTCATCGGCTTCGCCATCCCCTACGTCTGGATCTTCAGCCCGGCAAAGCAGGAGGTGGGGATCCACGTCGTCATCGCGGCAACCCGCCGCACGCCGGCCGAGGCGATCGACCCGCGGGTGAAGAACTTCAACTGGATGGACCTCGAGCGCGCGCTCTTCGAAGCGCTGGACCGTGGCGGGGACAGCGCCGTCCTCTGTACGCCCGCCGGCTACCTCACCGAGGGGCCGGGCTTCAACCTCTTCGTCGTCAAGGGCGGGGTGCTGTTCACGCCGCGCACGAACGTGCTCGAGGGCATCACTCGCCAGACGGTCTTCGACCTCGCCGCCGAACTGGGTGTCGCCACACACCAGGCTGATCTCGCGCCCGACACCCTGCGGAGCGCCGACGAGGCCTTCCTCTCCTCCACCGCGGGCGGGATCATGCCGGTGAGCCGGGTGGATGGGGAGCCTCTGGGAACCGGCAAGCCAGGTCCCCTCACGCTGCGGCTTCGCACCCTCTACTGGAGGAAGCGCGAAGCCGGCTGGCTCGGGACGCCGGTGAAGGACCTCCTCTCGCCGTAGCCGATGTCTCCGACCCGAGACGGGCGACGATCACCTGGAGATCGCGCCGCGCGGCCTCTCCAGGCGCCGTCGGTCACCACCCGCCTCTGCGCCAACACTCCGACGTGAGGGCGGAGGCGCATGACCGCGCGACGCGCTGCTCGAGAAGGGCGATGGTGCGGGCGAATCTCAGCTCACCGCGCGACGCGGGGTCGGAGCCGTCGTCAGCGCGCGTCGGAGATATCCACTTATCCACCGCTATCCACCAAATGGAATTCGCCCCGTCTGGCGCGCCCGCGAAGGCCACACGCGCCGCCCCGCCGCATCAGATCGGAATCTACGAGGGTAACGTGCGCCAACGCCAGATGAATCCTCGCTCTCGACGAGGTCGCGGCTGCGCGGGCGCATCGTGATTGACGAAACAAACTCTTGACACCAACACCGCCGCCGAAGATTTATAGAGGGCGTTGATGGTGCGGTGTCGCTTTCTTCATTCCACGATCGCGTCGGAGGATTTTCATGGATGTCCCGCGAAAGCCCCTGGCGAAGGCGGAAGGACGGAAGAAGCTTAAGACAAGTGGTCTCGTCATTCAGTGGCGCGGGACGCCCAGTCTCGACGACTGGGTGGCATTCATCGTGAACGGGACGCGGTCCAAACGCCTGATCCTCGCCGACCACACCTCGGAGCGGCGGGTCAAGACGATGCTCGGTCGCATCGAGGGTCTGTCGAAGCGCGAGATCGAGCGCATCGCGAAGGGATAGCGAGCGGGGCGCCGGGGCCCGCGGCCGCCGACCTCATGGCGCGCTGGCCGAGACGCCACAAGCTCGCAGTGAGCGACGGTCGGGAGGGGGCGGGGCCGGGCCGTCACGACCCCGGAGAGCGATGACGCTCCCCGAGGGACAAGGGGGTCTATCGCTGCGCCGGTGGCTCGGCTTCCGGCGCTTTCGCCTCTGTGGCAGGTGCCCCCCAGAGGACCGTCAGACCGAACGCCAACCCCCCGGTCGCCTCCCGGATGTCGAACGGCACGGCGGGCGCGGTCCATCCGCTGAGACCGACGCGGACGGCCGACGAACGTGAAACCGGCATGCTCACCACGAACGGCTTGATGAAGGCGGGCTCGTGGCGAGTCCTCACCGCACCCGGATAGAACTCCTGCTCCCGGCTGCCCTGCTGCTCGGGCGGAAGCGTACGCTCCAGACCCAACCCGGGGGCCGGGCGGGAGGGGGGCGGCGCGGCCCGCTCGAAGCCGGTGGTCAGCTGCTGGGCGACGGCCGGGCTCACCGCCAGGCTCAGCAGAATAGGCAAGCTCAGGGCGAGGCGGGCCGCGGCAAGCCGTCTCATGGCCTCTCCTCCTCTCCGTCCATCTTGCCGCCGGCGCCGGACGAATGCAAACCTGCCGGGAGCGGCGCCCGGGGCGACCCGCTCTTCCGGCTACGCGCCCCCGGCGGTCAGGAGCTGGATGACGGCGGAGAAGTCCTTGCGGCCGAGACCGTGGCGGCTGGCCAGCATGTAGAGCTCGTGGCCCAGGGTCCCCGAAAAACAGGTGGCGCCGAGGTCGCGGGCGGCGGCCCGGGCCAGGGACAGGTCCTTGGCCATGAGGTCCGTCATGAAGCCGGCCGCGAAGTCGTGGTTGGCCGCCGCCTTGGGCACGAGACCCGGAACGGGGCAGTTGTGCTCGATGGCCCAGCAGTTCCCCGAGCTCTTGCTGATCACCTCGTGCAGGACGCGGGGGTCTACCCCTGCCCGCCTCCCGATGGTGAAGGCCTCGGCCACGGCGATCATGGAGACCCCGGCGATGAGGTTGTTGCAGATCTTCGCCACCTCGCCCGAGCCGAGCGACCCGACGTGGATCACGTTCCTGCCCATGACGCTCAGGATCGGCCGCATCGCCTCGACGAGGGCCGCCTCGCCGCCGACCATGATCGTCAGGGTACCCTCGATTGCCCGGGGCACCGCGCCGGAGACCGGCGCGTCGAGCATCCGCGCCCCCGCCGCCACGAGCCGCTCACCGACGCGGCGCGTCGTCGCCGGGTCGATCGTGCTCATGTCGATGCAGACGAGTCCGGACCGCGCCCCCTCGAGGATTCCTTTCGATCCGAGGTAGGCGACCTCGACGTCGGGCGAGTTCGGGAGCATCGTGACGAGCACCTCGACACGCGCCGCGGTCTCGGCGGCCGAGCCCCCGGCCGAGGCGCCGCGCTGGACGGCTGCCTCGATGGCCTCTCGCCGAACGTCGTAGGCCTCGACCCGGTAGCCGGCCTTGAGCAGATTCGTGAGCATGGGCAGGCCCATGTTGCCGATGCCGATGAAGCCGATGGTGGTCATGCCTGAGCTCCGGCGCCCATTCACTCGGGCGCGTCCGAGGTGACGAGGCTCCCTGAGCGGGCAGGGCGCCCCCGGCGACGCCGACTCCCGTGAGTCTACACTGGCGGCCCCCCGGGGCCAAGCGCCGATCCCTCGAACGCCCGGATTCGGAACGAAGGGCCGTGTCGGCCTCGCGCGATGTCCCGATCCGAGGCCACGGCTTTGACCATGGTTTCGGATCGGCGCTAGAATCGCGCGTGGCGTGCCGCGCAAGCCAGGCACGCTCGGGTCAGGAGGCCGACTTGCCCGCGCTCGACTGGATCGTTCTTGTGGCGGGAACCGGACTCGGCGCCGCGCGGATCGTGCGGCATGACCGCCGATCCCGCTCATGAGCGGCGCCGCCGGCGACCGCTCGCGCACGAGTCAAACGCGGATCCTCGACCGCCTGCGGCTGGCTGCCCGGAAAGGGGACCGGACCGCCCTCGCCCTGGCCCTCGATGAGATGCGCACCCTCGCTTTCAGCCCTCGCTACTGGCTGAAATACCTCACCTTGCTTCGGCACCCGCTCGCCCGCCTCGTCGACCTCCTCATCATCAAGCAGGGGGACAAGATCGCGCGCCAGAAGGGCTGGACCGGCCCCGCGCGCAAACGCCGGCGGCCGGCGGCGTCCCGCGGCAGGAAGCCGGACGCGGCGCGCGCGACCCGGGTAGAGACCCGCCGCCGCCGCGCGTCCCTCGACCAGCCTTCCTTGTTCCCGGATCTCTAGGAGCCTGTCGGAGAAACCGCGCCACTCGCGAAAGAACTACCGCAACGTCTCAAGCTGTTCCGCTCCGCGCGCCGGCTTCGCCGGCGCAACCCCTCCTGGGGGGGGT
>CAZDYT010000470.1:0-3868 GCA_964509395.1 uncultured bacterium | reverse complement strand
GGGCGGCCGGTGAGGGCGACGGCGAAGCGGGGTGCGAGCGCGAAGACGACCGCTCCCGCGCCCATCGTGGCGGCCCCGAGCGCGACGGTGCGCCGGGGCCCGAGGGTGTCCGCCAGCGCGCCGGCCGGGAACGCCATGAGGGCGAAGACGTACGGATAGATCGCGCTCAGCAGCCCCAGCTCCGCCCCGGTCGTGCGGAAGGCTGCCATCAGGTCGGCCGCCACCACGGCGGGCGCGATCCGGTGAAAGTAGCTCCAGAAGTAGATCGCGGAGAAGATCGCCCAGATGGCCCAGCGCCGGCGCCGGGTCCGTGCCGGGGAAGCGTGTCCCGCCACGTCGCCGCCGGGGTCCGACCCGCTCACCGGTCGCGCGGCCCGCCCCTACTGCTTGACGGCGCCGAAGGTGAGCCCGGTGACGATGTGGCGCTGGACGATCAGGGCCAGCAGGAGCACCGGGAGCGTGATGAGCGTGGCGGCGGCGGCGAGAGTCCCCCAGTTGATCTCTTCGTAGGAGATCATGTTGAAGACGGCGATCGGCAGGGTGCGCGTCTGGCGGCCCGCGAGGATCACCGAAAAGAGGAAGTTGTTCCAGGAGAAGACGAAGGAAAGGATGGCGGTGGCCACCACGCCCGGCTTGACGAGCGGCAGCGCGACCCGCCAGAAGGTCCCGTAGTAGGTGCAGCCGTCGATCAGCGAGGCGTCCTCGAGCTCCGCCGGGACGTCCTCGAAGAAGCCGATCATGACCCAGATGATGATGGGGAGGCCGACGATGAGGTGGGTGAGGATGAGCGCCCCGTAGGTGTCCACCATCCGGAGCTGGCGGAAGAAGATGTACCAGGGGATCAGGTACGAGATCCCCGGGATGATCCGGGCGACGAGGATCGCGAGCGCGAGCCCGCGCTGACGCCAGCGCGCGATGGAGTAGGCGGCGGGGAGGCCGACGGCGAGGCCGAGGGCCGTGCAGCCGACCGCGACGACCAGGCTGTTCCAGCTGTAGAGGAGGAAGGGGTACTTGGTGAAGACTTCCTCGTACCCCTTGGTGGTGACGGTGAACCGGACGAACGAGGGCGGGTAGGCCGTCGCCTCGACCTGGGGCTTCAGGGAGAGCGTCACCATCCAGTAGAAGACGAAGATTGTCGGCAGCATGAACAGGGCGGCCAGGCCGTAGAAGCCGGCCGTCCGGAGCCCGCGCGTGGCGCCGCGCGTCACCACGCCGGCGCCCTCGTGCCTCTCGCCACGCCGCCGTCCTCACGCGGGCCGACGACCGGGGACGAAGGGCTGCGACGGGTCTCGGCGCGGCCCTTCACCATGCGGCGGTCCTCCGCACCCGGATCAGGATCAGCGAGGCGCCCATCACGATCGCGAAGAGCGCCACGGCCATGGACGAGGCGTAGCCCATGTTGAAGTATGAGAAGGCCTGGTTGAAGAGCAGGATGTTGATCGTCTCCGTCGAGTTGGCGGGCCCGCCCTGGGTGATGACGAAGATGATGTCGAAGGTCTTCAGCGCATCGATCGCGCGGAACAGGATGGCCACCACGATGGTGGGCCGGAGGAGCGGCAGCGTGATGTGCCAGAAGGCCTGGAGCGTCGAGGCGCCGTCGATGTGCGCGGCTTCGTAGGGCTCGTGCGGGAGACTCGCGAGGCCCGCGAGCGCGATGAGCATGATGAGGGGGGTCCACTCCCAGACGTCCACCAACGCCAGCGCGTAGAGGGCGGTGCGGCTCGAGTAGGTCCACGTGAACGGGGGGAGCCCGATCACCGTGAGGAGGTAGTTCGCGACGCCGAGGGTCGGGTGGTACATCATGACGAAGACGAGCGCGATCGCCGTCGGCGTCGCGACCATCGGCAGGATCGCGAGCGTGCGGAGGAGACCCCGCCCCCAGAACTCGCGGTTGAAGAGGAGCGCCATCGCCACGCCGACGACCGTCTCGGCGGCGACGACCAGGACCGTGAAATAGATCGTCCGGAAGAAGGCCTCGCGGAAGCGGGGGTCGGCCCGCAGGATCCTGTCGTAGTTCGCGAGGCCGATGAGCTTCGGCGGGGTGAGGCTCGAGACGAACCACTCCTGCAGGCTCATCCACACCGTGTAGGCGACGGGGTAGGCGATGATGGCGGCGACCAGGAGGACGGCCGGGGCGGGGAAGAGCCAGCGGGCGTGCTGGTGTGCCCAGCGCCCCAGGCGGCGGGACCGTTCCGCGGGTCTCGGCGGCGCGGTCACCTCGGCGGCAGCAGGCCGGGTGCTCATGAGCGGCGCTCCCCTCTCCCATCCCGGGGGACGGTCCGGGTGAGGGGTGGCCAGGCGCCCTCACTCCGACCTTCCCCCGAGGAGAGAGGCAGAGATTGAGACTCAGCCCTCGGTCTTGTTGAGCAGCTCCTGGAACTCCTTCTGGGCCTGCGCGAGGACCTGGCCCGAAGGGGCCCCCTCGATGGCGCGCTGGATCGCGACCCCGATGATGTCGCGGTACTCGGTCACGCCCACGATCTCGGGCAGACCCAGACGGCCGATCTTCAACGAGTCGAGGTAGGCTTCGTACCAGTCGGCCGGCATCTTCGGCTTGGCCTTCACCTCCGGGTTGGTCCAGGGGGAGCTCCGCCCCACGCCCACGCCGGCCAGGAGCTCGCGGACCGCGTTCTGCTTGTTGGTGGCCCACTGGATGAACAGGTACGCGGCGTCCTTGTGGCGGCTGTTGGACGAGACCGCCATGCCGGTCCCGAAGATCGGGGAGAAGTGGCCGCCGGGGCCGGCCGGCAGCACGGCGTAGCCGACCTTGCCCACCACCTTCGACTTGGCGGGATCCTCGAACTGGTTGGCGAAGTTCACGCCGTCGAAGTAGAGCGCCACCTGACCCTGCAGGAAGGCGGCCGAGCACTCGTACCAGTTGAAGTTGACGACCCCCGGCGGCGCGAATCGCCGGAGCATCCCGGCGTAGTAGTCCATCGCGGCGACGGCGTCCTTGGTGTCGATGGACGCCTTCCCGTCCTTCGTCAGGAAGGTCCCGCCCATGGAGAACAGGACCCAGTCCCACGCCGGGGCGTTGGCGTTCTTGAGCCCGCGCGCGACGAAGCCGTACAGCCCGGGCGGCGCGTGGAACTGCTGGGCCTGCGCTTCCATCTCCGCGAGGGTCTTCGGGGGCCGGAGCCCCTTTTGCGCGTAGAGGTCCTTCCGGTAGAAGAGCACCCACGGGTCCACGAACGCCGGGAGGGCGGAGATGCTCCCGTCGGACTGCGTCACCTGCGACTTCGCCCCGCCGACAAAATCGTTCCAGTCGTAGTCGGGGCTCGTCAGGGACTTGTCCTCGAGGTACTTGTTCAGGGGCGTGTACCATCCGGCCTTCCAGAAGCGCTTCTTCTCCACGTGCAGCGACGTGAAGAAGGCGTCGATGCCGCTCGCGCCCGCGGTCATCTCCACCGTCAGCTTCTGCCGGGCCTGGATCTCCGGGAGGGTCTCCCACTTCACCTTCATCCCCGAAAGCGACTCGAACTCGGCGATGTGCTTCTCCAGGGCCTCGATCCAGGGATGCTTGGTGAGCAAGAGGAACAGCTCGGTCCCCTGGAAGCGCTTCCAGTTGAAGCCCTGGGCGCGGGCCGGCGTCCAGACGAAGGGACCCGTCGCGGCGCCGGCCAGGGCGGCCCCTCCGAGCTTCAGAACGGCGCGGCGGGAGAGTCGCGCCGTGCGCCAACCTGCCTGCGTCGGGATCTCTCGCGTGTTCATCGTGCCTCCTCCTCGCTGGCGGGCAGCCCGGCGCCGACGCCGGTTCGTAGCCCTTGAACTGCCCGACTTGTGGTCGATGAGTCGAGTGTCATGGTCCACCCGTCTCGGAGCTAGCCTTCCGTCTTGTTCAGGAGCTCCTGGAAGTCCCGGTGCGCGT
>CAZDYT010000469.1:0-3878 GCA_964509395.1 uncultured bacterium | reverse complement strand
AGCGAACGGTCCAGGCGAATGCTCAACATCACCCCGGACACCGGGCGCCTGCTCTGGATCCTGGTCCGCGCGGCCCGCGCCACCCGCATCGTTGAGGTGGGCACCTCCAACGCGTACTCGACGATCTGGCTGGCCGACGCGGCGCGAGCGACCGGCGGGCGGGTCGTGACGCTGGAACTCGACGCCGACAAGGTCCGCCAGGCCAGGGCGAACCTCGTGCGGGCGGGCCTCGCGGACCGCGTCGAGATCCGCGAGGGCCCCGCGGCGCAGACGCTGGCCGCTCTTCCCGGGCCCTTCGACTTCGTCTTCCTGGACGCCGACCGCGGCAACTACCGGACGTACCTGGACCTGGTCCTTCCCAGGCTGGTGCCCGGGGGGCTTCTGGTCGCGGACAACGTGGTCTCCCACCGGCACGAGCTCGAGGAGTACCTGACCCGCGTCAAGTCCCACGCCGACCTCTTCTCCGTCACGCTCCCGGTCGGCAAGGGCGAGGAGGTCTCCCTCAAGCTCGGCTGAGCGGCCGCGCGCCGGTGCCCTCGCCCGGCCGCGCCGGCCGGGCGCCGGCAGGCCCCGCGGACCGCCCGCCGGGGGACCTACCGGCCTGTCGGAGAGATCGCGCCACCCGCGAAAGAACCACCGCAACGCCTCAAGGTGTTCCGCTCCGAGCGCGGGCTTTGCCCGCGCGCTCCTGTCCCGGGGGGAGGTCTCGGAAGGGGGGCGGAGCCCCCCTCCGAGTACCCTAGCGGCGCTGGCGCTTCGCGGCGGCGGTGGCGAGGGTCTCGAAGAGGCGGCGGGAGCCAGGGTCTCCGGCGAGGGCCAGCTCTTCCGGATGCCACTGAACGCCGACGAGCAAGCTCGGCGGCGCGGGGTCGTTGGCCTCGACCGCCTCGATGAGCCCGTCGGGCGCATAGGCGACCGGGAAGAGCGCCGGGGCCAGCGCCTTGATCCCCTGGTGGTGCATGCTGTTGACCTGGATCTCGCCTTCGCCCACGAGGTCGCCGAGGAACGAGCCCGGCAGCACCGTGACGGCGTGGCTCGGCTGGGTCCGCGGCACGGGCGGGTCCGCCTTCATCTGGTCATGCGCGACGTCGGACCCGCGCCCGGACGGCAGATCCTGGTAGAGGCTCCCGCCCAGCGCGACGTTGAGCACCTGGATCCCGCGACAGATCGCGAAGATCGGAAGCCCGTCGGCGAGCGCCCACTCGAGCAGGCGAAACTCCAGCGCGTCCCGCTCCGGCACCGTCTGGACGCCCGGATGGGTGGGGGCCTCGCCGTAGCGGGCGGGCTCGACGTCCTCCCCGCCGGTCAAGAGGAGGCCGTCCAGCAGCTCGTACAGGGCGCGCAAGCTCTCGCCCTCGTGCGCCGGCGTGATGACGAGGGGCAAGCCCCCCGCCTCCCGGACGCCCACGACGTAGGGCTCGTTCAGGAACGTCCGGCGCGTCCCGATCCGGCTCGGCTTGACGGAGCCCGTGATCCCGATGCGCGGCAGCACGCGCTCACCGTACCATCCGTCCGCGACCCTGTCAAAACGCAAGGCGGGGACCGCCGCGAGGCGGGTCCCCGCGTGTCGGTGGGCCGAGCGCGTCACCGCCGAGCTGAACGATCCCCGGCCGGTTGGTTGACCCCACAGGCCTCCGTGTGGTGGGATAGGGCCCGTGACGGTCGACTCGGCCCCGGAGCGCGTCGGCGCGGGTGAGGCGCACGGACGCGCGCTCCGCCCGGACGCCCTCGGCACGCGCCACGCCGTGGCCGCCGGTCACCCGCTGGCGGCGCTCGCCGCCTCCCGGATCCTCGAGGCGGGCGGCAACGCGGTGGACGCGGGCGTGGCCGGCGGAATCTGCCTCGGCGTCGTCCACTCCGACATCGTCAACTTCGCGGGGGTCGCGCCGATCATGATCTACGACGCGGCCCGCCGGGAGGTGGCGACGATCTCGGGGCTCGGCCCATGGCCGCGTCGCGCCAGCATCGAGTTCTTTCGGCGCGCGTGCCGGGGGGAGATCCCCGAGGGGATCCTCCGCACCGTCGTGCCCGGCGCCCCGGATGCCTGGATCACGGCGCTGGAGCGCTTCGGCACGCTCGGGTTTGCCGAGGTCGCCGCCCCCGCCATCGAGCTGGCCCGGGACGGCTTCCCCATGGGCGCGTTCGTGGCCGCGATCATCCGCCAGAACGAAGCACGCTACCGGCGCTGGCCAACCTCCGCGCCGATCTACCTCCCAAACGGGCGGCCGCCGGCCCCCGGCCAACGCTTCGTGCAGGCGGACCTCGGGCGAACGCTCACCTACATGGCGGACGAGGACCGGGCCGCGCAGCGCCGAGGGCGGACGGCAGGGCTCCAGGCCGCCCGCGACGCCTTCTACCGCGGGGACATCGCGGCGGCGATCGTCCGGTACCACGAGCAGGAAGGCGGGCTCCTCGGCCGCGAGGACCTCGCGGAGTTCCGCGTCGGCGTCGAGCCGCCCCTTCATACCACGTACCGCGAGTACGAGGTCTTCGGCTGCGGCTTCTGGTGTCAGGGACCCGTGCTCCTCCAGATGCTGAACATCCTCGGGCCGCTCGACCTCCGAGCGCTCGGCCATAACTCCGCCCCGTACATCCACGTCGTCATCGAGACGATGAAGCTCGCCTTCGCCGACCGCGAGGCCTACTATGGCGACCCGCGGCACGTGAAGGTGCCGGACCGCTTGCTCGACCTGACGTACGCGGCCGCCCGCCGAGGCCTGATCGACGAGGCCCGGGCGTGGCCGGAGATGCCGCCGCCCGGCGACCCCGTCGCCGGGCAGGCAGTGGCCCCCGCGTGGACGCCTCCGGTCGATCCCCGAAGCTCCGGACGCCCGGCGCTGGACACCTCGTACATCGCCGTCGTCGACCGGGCGGGCAACGCCTTCTCCGCCACGCCGAGCGACGTCTCGACCGACACGCCCATCATCCCGGGCACCGGCCTCGCAGTCTCCTCGCGCGGCTCCCAGTCATGGCTCCTGCCCGAGCACCCGAGCGCCGTCGCGCCCGGCAAGCGGCCACGGCTCACGCCGAACCCGGCGATGGTCGTCCGCGACGGCCGCCTCGTCATGCCCTTCGGGACGCCCGGCGGCGACGTCCAGTGCCAGGCGATGCTCCAGGTGCTGCTGAACCTCCTCGTCTTCGGGATGAGCCCCCAGGGGGCGGTCGAGGCGCCGCGCTTCGCGACCCAGTCCTTCCCCGACTCCTTCTGGCCGCATCGCTACTTCCCGGGCCGGTTGATGCTGGAAGGCCGCATCCCGGACGCCACGGCCAGCGCGCTCGCCGATCGGGGGCACCGGGTCGAGCGCTGGAGCGACTGGGAGTGGCGGGCGGGCGGCGTCTGCCTCGCCCGGGTGGACGAGACCGGCGTGCGTTGGGGCGCGGCCGACCCGCGACGCGACTCGTACGCCATCGCGTGGTAGGGAGAGGCGCGCCGCTTCTCCTCGCCGTCGCCCTGGCGGGCTGCGCGGTGGAAGGCCCCGTCCCCGCGAGCCTGCCCCCGCCCCCCGCGGCGCTCGTCCCCCCGCCGATCATCTCGCCCTACGGGGCGTGGCTCGGTGCGGGAGGCACCCAACGGCCGTGGCAGCACTACGGGATCGACATCCGGGTCCCCGTCGGGACGCCCGTGCTCGCGGCGGCCGACGGCACCGTGGCCCGCGTCGGCGAGCAGCAGAACTCGGGGAAGTTCGCCGTGCTGAGCCACGGCGACGACCTGGCGAGCGTGTACTGGCACCTGTCGGAGATCAGCGTCCGCGCTGACCAGGTGGTCCGACGCGGCGAGATGCTCGGTCGCTCGGGGATGACCGGCAACGCCACGACGCCCCACCTCCACTTCGGCGTCTGCCGCCGCCCGGCCGGACGGTGCGGCCCGTGGATCGACG
>CAZDYT010000468.1:3233-3887 GCA_964509395.1 uncultured bacterium | reverse complement strand
GGTGTCTGCGTTCATCCTTTGCCCCCCTCGCTCCCCTGGGCGGCGCCCCGCGCGCCGTGAGCAGCGCCACGACCGACGCCTCGGGGAGCGGCCGGAAGCGCACCAGCTGGCAGCGCGAGAGGACGGTCGGCGGGAGCGCGCGCACGTTGGCCAGGATCAAGATCAGGAGCGTACGCGGCGGCGGCTCCTCCAGCGTCTTGAGGAGCGCCTCCGCGGCTTGTAGGGTCAAGCGCTCGGCCTCGTCGAGGATGAAGACCTTCCGCGGGCCCTCGAGCGGCGTCAGGGCGGCCCAGTGCTCCAGCTCGCGGATCTCGCCGATCCGGAGGGTCGGCGTGCCCCGGGGGTTCTCCCGGGGCGGCGTCGGGGTGAGCACCTGGCGGTCCGGGTGCTGGCCGGCCGCGACGCGCCGGCACGCCGAGCAGGCCCCGCACCCCCCCCGCGGGCAGAGGCAGGCCTGCGCAAAGCCGAGGGCGGCCACACGCCGGCCGACACCCGACGGGCCGACGAAGGCGTAGGCATGGGCGACCCGGTCGGTCGCGAGCGCGCGCTGGAGGAGCGCCACCGCCGGCTCCTGGCCGACGATCGTCTGCCAGAGCGGCCCCCCGGCAAGCGCCGCGCGCCTCACCAGGCTCCCTCCGGGCGGAACCGCGCCGC
>CAZDYT010000468.1:0-3223 GCA_964509395.1 uncultured bacterium | reverse complement strand
GTCGATCAGCGCGACCCGCTCCGGCTCGCGCTCGTGGATCGCCCGGTAGCCCTTCCGGACGCGCTCGTGGAACTCGAGCCCGAGCCGCTCGAAGGGATCGGGCCCGGACCCGGCCTCGAGCGGCGCGAGCGGCCGCCTCCGCGCTCGCCGCAGTCCCTCCGTGACGTCCAGATCCAGCACGAGGGTGAGGTCCGGCACGAGCCCGTCGGTGGCCAGCCGGTTCAGCTCGGCGATGACCTCCAGGGGCACGCCGCGCCCGTACCCTTGATAGGCGACCGTCGAGTCTGCGTAGCGGTCGCAGATGACCACGGCCCCGCTGGCGAGCGCCGGGCGAATCACCCGCCGGACGTGTTCGGCCCGAGCCGTCGCGAACAGCAAGCACTCGGTGAGCGGGTCGAGCGGGGAGCGGTCCGCCAGGACCCGGCGCACCCAGGCGCCGAGGGGGGACCCGTCCGGCTCGGAGGTCGTCACCACACGCAGGCCGAGCCCGCCGAGCCACGCCGCGAGACGGGCCACCTGGGTGGACTTCCCGGCCCCCTCGACGCCCTCCACCGTGATCAGGCGCCCCCTGGGGTCAAGCTGCCGCGTGGGCTCCATATTCAACGCAGGCTAACACACGGCCCCGGCCCGCTCAATGCGCTGCCACCACCCCCTGGATCGGAAAGCCCAAGCGCCTGAGCGCCGCCACCTGGCGCTGCACGAACTCGCGCGCCGCCCGCGCCACCTCGGGGGGGAGGGGCTCCGGGCGATCCCAGAGGGTCGTCCGCCCGCCCAGGTATCGCGCCGCGCCGGCAACGAAGGATACGGGGAGCCCATCCGGGAGCGCGACGTCGTTCATGAGAGCCCACGCGATCGTCCACGCCCGCGCGACGTTCGCCAGGTCATAGCCGCCCCCGCCGAGCGCGACGAGGCGCGGCGCCAGGGTGAGGATCCGGCGCACCGCCTCGGCAAAGCCGTCGACGCTGAGCGCCAGGTGGGTGAGCGGATCGGTCCGATGGCTGTCGATCCCGAGCTGGACTACCACGACGTCCGGCCGGAATGCGCGGACGATCGGCGGCACGACCGCGTCGAACGCCTCGAGGTACACGGCATCGTCGGTATACGGCTGCAGCGGCAGGTTGACAGCGTAGCCGCGCCCCGCGCCGGCGCCGATCTCCTCGACGAACCCGGTGCCGGGAAAGAGCCGATCGCCGCGTTCGTGGGTCGAGATGGTCAGGACGTCCGGCCGATCGTAGAACGCGTATTGGACGCCGTCCCCGTGGTGCGCGTCGATGTCGATGTAGCAGACGCGCAGGCCCCGCGGCCCGAGCGCCTGGATCGCGAGGACCGCATCGTTCAGGTAGCAGAAGCCCGAGGCCCGATCCGGCATCGCGTGGTGGAGCCCGCCCGCGAAGGCAAACGCGCGGTCGACCTCGCCCGTCGCGACCAGCTCGGCCGCCTGGATCGACCCGCCACACGCGAGCGCCGAGGCCTCGTACATGCCCGGCCAGATCGGGTTATCGCCGGGCCCCAAGCCGTACCGGTGAGGCACCGGGACGTCCTGCCCCGCGTTCGCCGCCCGCAGCACCTCGAGGTACTCGGGCGTGTGGAAGCCGCGCAGGACAGCCTCGGGGGCCGGACTCGGGGCGAGCACGCGCGCCTCGGGGAGGGTCGTCAGGCCGTAGGCCTCCATCAGGGCGAAGGTCAGCCCGAGCCGCTCCATGCGGAGCGGGTGGCTCGGCCCGTAGTCGAATCCCTCGTAGGCGTCGGAGTGGATGAGCGCGGTCTTCATCTACCACCCTGGGTTCGGCCACGCGCGCGCTCGAGGCTGTTCATGGCGGCTCATCGTCCTCGTCTCCGCGCTCCCGGGGCGGCGGGGCGCACCCAGTGGCCGCTCCGGCCCCCCGCCTTCTCGACGAGGCACAGGTCGGTGAGCACGAGACCGCGGTCGATCGCCTTCACCATGTCGTAGATGGCCAGCCCCGCCCCGGCCGCCGCGGTCAGGGCTTCCATCTCCACCCCCGTCTTGTCCACGGTCCGCACCGCGGTCTCGACGTGCACCGCCGAGCGGGCCCGGTCCAGGACGAACCGTACATCGATCCCGGTGAGACGGAGCGGGTGACAGAGCGGAATCAGCTCCGCCGTGCGCTTGGCCGCCATGATCCCCGCGACCCGCGCGACCCCGAGGACGTCGCCCTTGACAACCTGCCCCGCCCGGATCGCGGCCAGCGTCGCGGGCCGCATGCGGAGCGTCAGCCGAGCGCGCGCCTCACGCGGCGTCTCCGCCTTGCCGGTCACGTCCACCATCCGAGCGCGGCCTTCACGGTCGAGGTGGGTCAGCCCGACCAGGCTGGCCGCGCGAGCCCGGGCAGGTCGACGAGGGCGCGACAGGGAGATGCGAGTGCGGGTTCCAAGGAGGGCCGGCGCCGAGGCGCCGCCCCCCTTGGCGGTGCGGGTCATCCGCGGGTATGGGGACCGCTAGGCGGGCGTCTGGGCGGAGCGCTGGCTCTCCCGGATGAACGCCTCCATGCGGTCCTTCGCCATGAGCTTCAGCTTCTTCAGCTCGCTCACCCGCCACTGCTGCTCGGCCGTCAGAAACGGTCGGGCCTGGAGGTCGGCAAGTTCCCGCTCGTGTTCCTGGTGCTCACTCCGGAGCCCTCGGAACTCTTCGCTCGCCTCCGTCAGTCGCTGGATGAGGACCTCACGATCGGGCATGATTCCCTCCTTGGCGGGAGGAAAACAAAACGGCCAGCGCCGTACCGGCCGCTGGCCTGGACTTCGAAATCCCGTCGCACTCGACGCACTCGGCCCTCCCGTCAGCCCCCGGGGTTCGGCCTTCCGCGCTGTCATCCCCCTTGTACCAGATGCCGCCCGACGCTGTCAAGGCAACTCGGGCCACCTCACCCGGTCGCGTTTCGGCCGGATGAGGTGGGCGGCGGTGGCTTTGAAGCTCACGCCGACGGGCGTGCCCGGAGCGAGCCCGAGCGCTTCGGCAGAGGGGCGGGTGACGACGCCGGTGAGCCGCAGGCCGCAGTCCACCACGACTCGATAGAGCGGCCCCAGCGCCGCGAGCTGCACGACGCGGCCGTGCAGGCGGTTGCGCGCGCTCGTGGGCCTCCCGGGCCCGGCCGCCTCGATGACCACGTCTTCGGGTCGGAGTCCGACGAGCGCGGGATCGCCGATCCGCGCGCTGCCGACGACCGCGATCGTGTGTCCGGCAACCGCCACCTCCACGAGGCCGTCG
>CAZDYT010000467.1:0-3896 GCA_964509395.1 uncultured bacterium | reverse complement strand
TAATCGGGCTTTGAACCCGGCTACGCAGCCGCCGGAGATCCGAGAGTTCCTGCGCGCGGAGATTGATCTCCTCCGCGGGGTCATTACGGACGGGATGCAAGTGATCGATTCTGGGTGCGGTACTGGACGGCACTTGGCGCTCCTGGGTGATCGTCTCAGGATGGGCGTCGGTGTGGACTATCAGCACGGTTACATCACGGAGGCCCACGGCCGCGCTTCGGCTCCGCAGCTGTACTTTGTCACCAGTGACGCGACCGCCGTCCCGATCGACCACGTGTTCGATTTCGCAGCATGCCTCACGAACACCTGGGGTACGATGAGCGACAAAGCCGGTGTCCTGAACGAGATGCGCCGGCTGGCGCCCGTCCCCCAGACACGGTTGCTGTCAGTCTATGCGGAGACCTCGGTACCGGCGAGGCGTGAATGGTATCGCCGGTTGGGTCACGCGGT
Source organism: uncultured bacterium (assembly GCA_964509395.1). GTDB lineage: Bacteria > Methylomirabilota > Methylomirabilia > Rokubacteriales > DASRDR01 > CAZDYT01. The sequence goes on along the minus strand of CAZDYT010000467.1, from coordinate 3,446 downwards.
GTTGGAGGAATCGCCCGAATACCTGATAACGGAGGGCGGCTTTCGGTCGGAGCATTTCTCGGAGGCCCGCCTCCGGCGGCTGGTCGGTGACTGCACCATTCGGCAGCTTACCGGTATCGCCTACGTCGTTACGTTCTGAGATCGCCTGTTCAGCGTTGGCGCCGATGTCATGCCGATTCACACGCATCCGCCGCCTAACCCGGAAATCGAGCTGACGAGCGCTCCAAGGGTCGAGCGCTCCTGCATTGGCTAGCGCCGGTGACGGAATAGTGAAGTGGTGATCGTGTTCCACGGACTTGGCGCCCGCAGCTCATTTCCAGTCCGTTATTATAGCTGCACAGGCGACTCGGTATTATGGACCTCTTGAAGTGGGGCACAGTCAGCGTGTTCGTGGGCGGCTGGGTGATCGGCTTCGGGGCGTGGGTTGTCCTCGTTGTCGAATCGATACGGGCCGCCCTTTGCCTAAAGCCGGAGGCTCGTGAACATCGATACGTACGATGGAACCCGTTCAACGCGTTACTCCGTCCCGAACTCTTCACCGAGAAAGGGATTGCGCATCGCCGCCACGCCTTTCTCGCGCTGCTATGGCTTCTTGGCGCCCTTGCGATTTGCGGGGCGGCGGGTGTAATGGCTCTCGCGCTAGGCTAGGCCGGTATGGCAGCTGACCACACAGTTGAGCGGACGCGCTACGCGCGCCGCTCACCGTGGGCGTTCGGCGCACAGCCGAAGGGGCCAGCATGTCGCGGCCAGCGGACGCCGGCATCGCTCCTGCTGCGAACGGAGGAGGTGATCGACTGATGGACCGGCGCGCCTTCATCGGCAGCCTCGCCCTCGGGACCCTTGCGATGCCGCGAGCCGCCCTCGCCCAGCCCTCGCGCAAGGTCTATCGGATCGGGATCCCAGCTTCCTGCTCGTCGACCTCCGACATGGTGGGCCCCAGCCCCGGGACCCGTCCGTCAATGCGCTCCTCCTCGGCTTGCGCGAGCTTGGCTACGTGTATGGAGAGCATTTCGTGACCGAGCCTCGCGGGGCGAGGGCAAGGCGGAGCGCTTCAAGTGCGGGCGGAATCTGTGGGAGTTCGCGCTGCCGCGACACTCAAGCGTGCCGATCCAAGACTTATGGAGCGGCAGCTGATCTCGGCATGCAGCCGGCGGCCTGCGGCCGCGGCTGATACTGGGCGTTAGCGGGCGTAGACCGATGGATATCGCGAAAAGCAGCCGACACCCCAAGGTCATCGGTGAGTTTGGTGATCGCGGCGGCGTCGCGCGGGCCCGGGGGATCGCGCGAGATTTGCGGGTCAGCCCACGGTGGCGTAGGTCCGCTCGATGTTGGCCAGCACGAGCTGCCGCCAGGGCCGGTAGGTCCCGTACTTCGAGAAGGCCTGCTCGTACTTCGGCGCGAGCTGGTCGGGCACGCGCGCCTTCACGGCGTCGAGGGTCGCGCCGGCCGCCGCCTCGCGCCGCACGGCCTCCACGAGATCCGCGATGTAGCCGCGGAACACCCGTAGCCACTCCTTCCCCGCCGGCTCGCCGTGGCCCATGAGCATCTGGGTGAAGTCGAGCTGCTCGAGCCGCGCGAGGGTCCGTGGCCAGTCCTCCGGATAGCCGTCCCCCATGAAGGGGGCCCACCCGATGACGCAGTCGCCGGTGGCGACGAGCTTCTCCTTGGGCAGGTAGACGAAGACGTCGCCCTCGGTGTGGGCGCGGCCCAGGTGGAGGAGGTGGATCTCCCGGTCGCGGTTGAAGATCCGCATCGTGTTCTCGAACGCCATGGTGGGCAAGGCCGGGCGGAGGCCCTCGAGCTCGGCCAGGTAGGCCTCGGCCTGGCGGAGATGGGACTGGATCTCGGCCCGCCGGTCCGGATCCGTGGCCGCCGTGAGATCGGCGCGGAGCTTGGCGATCTCCAACGGCACCGAGCGGATGTGGTCCCGGATCCGCTTGAGGCTCTTCCGCACCATCGCCTCGCGCGTGATGTCGTTGGTGATGACCTCGACGTTCGGATAGGCCGCCGGGTAGACCTCGTTCCCCTGCCAGTGGTCCCAGTGGAAGTGCGTGTTGATGACGTAGCGGACGGGCTTGGGAGTGAGGTCCTTGAGCGCCTTCACGATCGCTCGCGCGGCCGACGGCTTCGAGTGCGTGTCGACGATGAGGAGCCCGTCGTCGGTCTCGATGATGACCGTGTTGGAGTTGACCTTGTAAGCGGGTGCGGCGATCGCGACGTAGACGCCGGCGGCCACCTTCCGGATCTCGAAGAGCTCCCCTCCGGGCATCATGGTGTGGTCTCCTCCGCGTCAGGGCGACGGCCCGCCCTCACGTGGGCGGGCGGGCCGGTTCACGGCGCGGCGTGCTTGACGATCTCGAAGGTCGACGGTGACGGGGGGCGGCGCGGCTGTGCCCATGGGCCCGATCATTCTACCAGCATGCTGAACAGCGCAGCAGCGGCCGGCCCGTCCCCGCGCCGCCTCGACGAAGCGCACCGGGCGCTGCCGAAAGCCCGCCCCCCCGTGGCGGGACGCCGAAGGCGAAAAGCTCAGGGCCGAATCGCGCTATATTGCTCGGGACACGAGGTCGGGGAGCCAAACCGCCAGAGAACGGGAGGCGTGCCATGGAGTATCGGATCCTGGGGAAGACGGGGCTGCGCGTCTCGGCGCTGGGCTTCGGCTGCGGCAACGTGGGGGGCCTGATGGTCCGCGGGGCGCCGGCGGAGCGGGAGCGCGCGGTGGCCCGGGCCATCGAGCTGGGCATCAACTACTTCGACACGGCGCCCCTGTACGGCGACGGTCTCTCGGAGCAGCACCTCGGGCAGGCGCTCAAGGCCCTGAAGGCGTCCGTGTACGTGGGTACCAAGTTCCGTCTGGATGCCGGTGACATGCGGGACGTGCCGGGGGCCATCGCGCGCTCCGCGGAGGCGAGCCTCCGGCGGCTCGGGATGGAGCGCGTGGACCTGCTCCAGCTCCACAATCCCATCGGCGGTCAGCGGCGCGAGGGCTCCCCCGGCGTGCCGGACGTCCTCCAGGAGGTGGTCCCGGCGCTCCAGCGGCTCCAGCAGCAGGGCAAGACGCGCTTCTTCGGCATCACGGCGCTCGGCGAGACCCCAGCCCTCCACCGGGTGATCGACGCGGGCGTCATCGACACGGCGCAGGTCTGTTACAACCTGCTGAACCCCAGCGCCGGCGCGGAGGTCCCCGCGGGCTTTCCCGCTCAGGACTTCGGCCGGCTCCTCCGCCGCGCGCGGGAGCAGCGGGTGGGCGTGATCGGCATCCGCGTCCTCGCGGCCGGCGCGCTCAGCGGCGTGGAGACCCGCCACCCGATCGCGGTCCCGGCGGTCGACCCCATCGCCTCGGGGCCCGACTATGCGACCGACGTGCGACGGGCGCAGCGGCTCCGGGTCCTGGTCGAGGAGGGGCATGCGGCGAGCCTCGTCGACGCGGCCCTCCGCTTCGGGCT
>CAZDYT010000466.1:0-3904 GCA_964509395.1 uncultured bacterium | reverse complement strand
GAACCGACGACCAGCCGAAAAACTCGTACGGATCCCGCTTGAATCCTGGCGCGGGCGGAACCGTTTCCGCGATCATTACGAAGCTCATCGACAGCAAGGGCCCAACCACGAGCATCACCAAGCCGGTTCGGGCCACCGTGGCCAACAGCGCCGCGGCTTATCCTCTGCGCATCACGGTCAACGACCAGTTGGGTGCGGGCAACACCGGATCCGGCATCCAAAAACTGTGGTTCTCGATCTGGAAGAGCACCCACTCCCAATACATCACCAACACGGCCACGACGACTTGGCTGTCCTGGCGCTACAACGCCGGTTCCTGGGAGTGGGACACGGAGGACGGCCGGGCGAACTGGATCTCGACCGGAACGGCCTCGACCAATCCCGCAATGCAATGGGTCCTTTCCGTGTCGACCCCGAACGTCCCGATCCCCCGCGCATCGTCGCGAGCGCGGGGTGTCCCTCGCCCGCGGGCGATGAAGACCGTGGCGATCGTGTGTCCCCGCGGATCTCGTGCGGGATCCGAGTAGGTGTGGAACTGCCGGACGAGCTCGATCTCGAGGCTCGTCTCCTCGTAGGCCTCCCGCACGGCTGCGGCCTCCAGCGCCTCACCATACTCGGCGAAGCCCCCGGGCAGCGCCCAGCCGTGCGGTGGATTCCGGCGCGTGATCAACACGATGGCGTCCCCTTCGACCTCGATGATCACGTCCACGGCCACGCGGATGACGCGCCGCTGCCTCACGTCACGCGCCGCCACGCCGCCAGACAAGGTCGAGGAAGCGATCCAGGAATCCGTCGGCGATGAAGATCTGGCTGGCCTCCCGCGTCGCCTCGTGGTCCAGTCCCCAGATCGCCGCGCGCTTTCCGCCGCCCTCCGAGTCCATCTGGATGAAGATGCGCTGGTCCCGCGTGTAGGCGACCGGAAGCTCCTCGTAGATCTGAGTCGTGAACGCGTTGGCGCCCGGACCTCCGAGCGCGATCGCCGGGAAGAACTCGGCCATTTCGTTCTGGAGCATCCACACGTCCGTCACGACGACGCCGACGTGCGCGTCCGTCCCGCGCCCCCGCTCGTTGATCGCGTGCCTGAGGGCATAGGCGATCGGGCGGTCCTCCTCTTCCGGAAGCAGCCCGTGGCCCACCGCGACGAGGACCGTCGTGCGGATGTCGAAGTACCGGGGCATTGCTACTTCAGAAGGGGAGCGAGCGCCCGGAAGTCGTCGGTGTCGGCCCGGCGGAGGAGCTGGAACAGGACGGTCTCGGTGGTGGTGACGACGGCGCCCTCGCCGCGCAGGAGCGCCAGCCCGACCTCCCAGTTCTGCCGGGTGCGCGAGACCGTCCCGTCCCACGGCACGTGGACGGCGAAGCCGTCGGCCATGAGGTCGAGGGCGGTCATCAGCACGCAGACGTGCGTCTCGAGCCCTGCCAGCACGACCGCGCGGGTTCCCCGCCGGCGGAGCCCATCCGTGAAGCCGTCGACGGCACAGCAGCTGAACGTCACCTTGCTGATCGGCTCGATGGGACCCAGGGCGTCCCGGAGCTCGGGCAACGTATGACCGAGCCCCTTGGGATACTGTTCGGTGACGACCAGCGGCATGCCGAGCCGGCGCGCCCCGGCAGCGAGGATCTTGAGGTTCCGCACCATCGCCTCCCGCTGCTCGGGGTCCATCGCACCGAACAGCCGCTCCTGGACGTCCACGATCAGCAGCGCCGTGCGCTCCCGGTCCAGCCGAACACCCTCGCGCATCCGCGGCCTCCGTCGCCCGCCTCGTCGCCCCCAGTATACAGAGGCGGTCGCGCGCTCGGCTAGGGACCGGAGAGGCGGCTGGCGGTCAGGCGAGGACGAGGTGAGCCCCCGCGGTCCTCACGGGTCGCGTGACCGCCGTGCACGGGGGCGACGGATCCCGGGCGCGCGGGCCGTTCTCGGAGGCCGAGGACACCGGGCTGCGACGGGGATCGGCCACGGCGCTAGTAGGCGTCCCAGCGGTCGAGGCCACGATACTGAAGCGCCTCGGCGAGGTGCGCGAGCCGAATCTCGTCCGACCCCCCGAGATCGGCAATGGTCCGGGCGACCTTGAGGACCCGATCGTGCGCGCGCGCGGACAGACCCAGCCGGTCCACCGCCTGCCCCACCAGCTGCCGCCCTTCGGGCGGGAGAGCGCAGTATCGGGCAACTTGCCGCGCCGTCATCCGCGCGTTCACCCGCACCCGCGCGCGCCCGAACCGCACGCGCGGCTGCTCTCGGGCGGCCATCACTCGCCGCCGGATCGCCGCCGACTCCTCGCCCGCCGGGCCCCCGCCCAGATCGCGGTAGGGCACCGGCGGCACCTCGAGATGTATGTCGATCCGGTCCAGCAGGGGCCGCGACACGCGCACCAGGTAGCGCGCGCGCTCGCCGGGCGCGCAGCGACAGGCTTCCAACGTCCGGCAGCCGCGCGGGCATGGATTGGTCGCCGCGACGAGCTGGAACTCCGCCGGAAAGGTCAGGCTCCCGCCGACCCGTGAGACGGTCACCTCACCCTCCTCCAGCGGCTGGCGGAGCGTCTCCAGCACGTGCGCCGGGAACTCCGCCAGCTCGTCCAGGAACAGCACCCCGAGATGCGCGAGACTCACCTCCCCCGGATGCGGGACACGGCCGCCGCCGATCAGCCCGGCGTCCGATGTGGTGTGATGCGGCGCACGGAATGGCCGCTCCACCAGGAGCCCCTGCGCCGGGAGGCGGCCAGCGACGCTCCATACGGCGCTGACCTCCAGCGCCTCTGCCAGGCTGAGGGGCGGCAGGATCGTCGGGAGCCGCCGCGCCAGCATCGTCTTTCCCGTCCCGGGCGGCCCCAGCATGAGGACGTTGTGACCGCCGGCCGCCGCGATCTCGAGCGCGCGCTTGGCGTGCGCCTGCCCGCGGACGTCGGCGAAGTCGACCTCGTCGGCGCGCGCGGCCGCAAGCAGCCGCTCGCCGTCCACGGTGGCCGGCTCCACGGCGCGCTCGCCGTTGAGAAACGCCGCGGCCTCGGCCAGGGAGGCGACCGGATACACCGCAAGGCCATCGACGACCGCGGCCTCGACCGCATTCCCGGGCGCCAAGAGACACCCGCCGAGCCGAGCCCGCACGGCGGCGAGCGCCATCGGCAGGACCCCGCGCACCGGGTAGATCCCTCCATCCAGCGCCAGCTCGCCGACGACCAGCAGCGTGCGCAGGCGATCGGGTTTGACCGAGCCCGCGGCCGCGAGCAGGCCGAGCGCGATCGGCAGGTCGAAGCTCACGCCCTCCTTGCGGAGGTCGGCCGGAGCCAGGTTCACCGTGATTCGGTCCTGAGGAAAGGCGAAGCCGGAGTTCCGAAGGGCGGCCCGGACGCGGTCCCGACTCTCGCGGACGGCCGGATCCGGAAGGCCGACCGTGGCAAACGTCGGGAGGCCGTGGCTCACGTCGACCTCGACCCGCACGAAGGCAGCCTCGATGCCCGTCAGGCAGGCCGAGAACACGCGCGCGAGCATGCGCGTCACCCGGTCCAGCCGTCTGCCGCGAACGCGCCCCGGAAGTGCTCCACCTGCGAGTCCCGGCCCTCGGGATCGAGCGTGACCGCAACGACGTCGAACCGACAGGACAGCTCTCGGAGCCACTCGCGCGCGAGGTAGTTGAGCGCCAGCCGGGCCAGCCGCGTCCGCTTCCGGGCATCCACAGCCGCCTGGGGCGGATCGCCGGACGCTCCCCCCAGGCGCGCTTTCACCTCGACGAACACGAGGGTCGCGCCGTCCCGGGCGAGGAGGTCGATCTCGCCGAAGCGGGAGCGCAGGTTCCGCGCCAGGATCTCGAAACCGCGCGCCTCCAGGAAGCGCGCCGCGACGGCCTCGCCCTGCTGGCAGAAAGAGCGAGTCGGGCGCCGGGGTGGACGGCCGGGCCGCCTCGTCGTCA
>CAZDYT010000465.1:0-3912 GCA_964509395.1 uncultured bacterium | reverse complement strand
GCACGCGGTCCAGGACGGCATCCGCGATCTCGAGCTTCGGCCGGCGCCCGAGTTCGACCAGGCCGCCCCAGCGGTCCAGCATCACGACCTCGTTCTCCTGGGCGTCGAACCCGATGCCCGGCCGGCTCACGTCGTTGGCGACCATAAGGTCGACACCCTTGGTCTCGAGCTTGGCCCGTGCGCTCGCGGCGAGGTCGGTCGTCTCGGCCGCAAACCCGACGAGGAAGCGATGCCCCTTCATCCGCCCGAGCTCCTGGAGGATGTCCGGAGTGGGCGTGAGCGTCAACGTGAGCCCTTCCTGCCTGGACCGGATCTTCGTCGCCGCCGGGGCCGCCACCTGGTAGTCCGCGACGGCCGCGGCCTTGATCACGATCGTCGCCGACCTCACCGCGTGCAGCACCGCCTCCCGCATCTCTTCCGCCGTCCGCACCGGGATGACGCGCGCCCCCGGAGGCGGGGTCAGGGTGGTCGGCCCGGTGACCAGGGTGACCTCCGCGCCCCGGCGCAAGGCCTGCGTGGCGAGGGCGTAGCCCATCCGGCCGGAGGAACGATTCGACAGGTAGCGGACCGGGTCCACCGGCTCCCGCGTGGGACCGGCGGTGACGAGCACGTGGTCGCCCAGGAGATCCCGCTTGGGCCAGACGAGACGGGTCGCCACCTCGACGATGTCGGCGACCTCGGGAAAGCGCCCCGTGCCCGTGAGTCCCGACGCCAGCTCCCCGTGATCCGGCTCCATCACCGTGGCACCGCGCGCACGCAGGGCGGCGACGTGGGCCTGCACGGTGGGATGCTGCCACATCTCGCCGTCCATCGCAGGCGCGAGCAGAAGCGGCGCCCGGGAGGCCAGGAGCAGGGTGCCCAAAAAGTCGTCGGCGAGCCCGAGGGCCGCGCGGGCCAGGGCATTCGCGGTCGCGGGCGCGATCACGACGAGATCCGCCCGCTCGGCGAGCGCGACGTGCTCGACCGCCGCGGGCTCCTGCGGATCGAAGAGATTCCAGAGGACCGGGCGGCCGGAGAGCGTCCGAAAGGTCAGCGGCGAAACGAACGCCCGGGCGTGCTCGGTCATCACCACCGTGACGCCGGCCCCGAGGCGGCGGAGCTCGCGACAGAGATAGGCGGCCTTGTAGGCGGCGATGCTCCCCGTGACGCCGAGAACCAGCTCGCGCCCCGCCAACATCATCCCCGCCCCCCCCACGAGGCCGCCCCGCGCGGGCTTCGCGATTCCGTCGACGGGTGACGCGCCGTGAAGGTCATGCCCGAGGCATGGGGTCAGGCGCCGGGGGTGGCGGGCGCCTCCGGCTTCGCGTCCTCCCCCGGGCGCTTGGGGCGGAGGTCCTCGGCGATGACCTCCTCGAGAGCCACGCTGGTCCACTTCTTCCGCTTGGATTCGACCTGTGGCATGGCTCCGCGATTCAGCTGACGGCTCCGCTTGGCCGCCAGCACGACGAGCAGGTAGCGGTTCGAGATCTTCTCCAGGCACTGCTCGAGCGGGGGAAACGACATCAAATGGCACCTCCTCGATCGACGGTGTGGGGGTTGCTCACCCGGAAGACTCCGAGGCTCCCCCGGTCGCCGGCAGATCCGGCAGGCTCAGGAGGATCCGTGAGGTGCGGCATCGCTCTGCCTCGATGATGCACTGGAGCTGCCGCACGGCCTCGTCCAGGTGCCGGTTGACGATCAAGTAGTCGTACTCGCGCCACGCAGCGATCTCCTCGGCCGCCCGCGCCATCCGCCGGGCGATCTCCCGGGGCGCGTCCGATTTGCGCTCGCGCAGTCGGAGCTCCAGCTCCTTCATGGACGGCGCCACCACGAACACGGAGAGGCCCTGCGGGTACCGGCTGCGAAGCTGCCGGGCCCCCTGCGTGTCGATGTCGAGCAGGATGTCCTCGCCGCGGTCGAGGGCCTCCTCCAGGGGGCGCGCGGCGGTGCCGTAGAGATTCTCGTGAACCCGGGCCCATTCCGCAAACTCTCCGCGCTCGATCATCTCCTGGAAGACCGGCTCCGAGACGAAATAAAAGTCATGCCCATCGACCTCGCCGGGCCGCGGGAGGCGTGTCGTGTGGGAGACCGAGTAACCGACATTCGCGACGACCTTCCGAATCTCGTGGCACAGCGACGTCTTCCCGGCGCCCGACGGCGCCGAAACCACGACGAGCATGCCCCGGTGCCGGCGCACGGCTAGACGCCCGGCCGAGGTTGCGGCTGCATCTCGCTCGCCGTGTGCGCCGCTGGCGCCGTCACTCGACGTTCTGAACCTGCTCGCGGAGACGCTCGACCACGGTCCGCGCCTCCAGAATTCGCGCGACCAACTCCCCGTCGTCGGCCTTCGACGCGATGGTGTTCACCTCGCGATGCATCTCCTGGGCCAGGAAGTCCAGCTGACGCCCGACCGCGCCCCCGGCCGCGAGCAGCGCGCGGAACTGGCCGCAGTGAGAGACGAGCCGGGCGAGCTCCTCGGCCACATCGCTCCGGGCCGCCAGCATCGCCGCCTCTTGAGCGATGCGCGCGGGATCGACCGGCACGTCCTCCAGCAGGGTGTGAATGCGCCCCCGGTGTCGTTCCCGGATTCGCGGGAGCGCCTCGGGCAGGAGACGCTCCAGCCCCGCCACCCACGTGTCGAGGGTTCGGAGGTGCGCCAGCAGGTCCGCCGCCAGGGCCGCCCCTTCCGCGTAGCGCATCCGCACCAGTTCGTCCAAGGCCTGCTCCGCAGCCTCCTTGAAGAGAAGCCGGGCTTCGCCGTCGTCCTCCTCCGCCTCTTCGACCGTGACGACCCCGGGCAACCGGAGCAGGTCGCCGAGCGGCAGGTCCGGGCTCAGCCCGAGGGCCTCCGCCAGGGCGCGGGCGCCCCGCACGTACTCGGCCCCCAGCCCAAGGTCGGCCCGGACGACGCTCGGGCTCCCGGCGATGCGCCGGGCCCCGACCGCGACGTCGAGCCGGCCCCGCGAGACCCGGCCCTGCGCGAGCTGGCGCAACTCCGTCTCGTGGGCCGAGAAGGCCCGGGGAACCTTGAGGCCAACCTCGAGGAAGCGGTGATTGAGGGAGCGGGCCTCGACGACGACGGCCAAGCGGGAGCCTCGGGCTTCTCCCCGGCCGTACCCCGTCATGCTGGCAATCAGGCCCATCGCGACGCTCCCATGCTAGCCGATGGCTCCCGGGGGTGTCAACGAACTGACCAGGGACGGACGGGCGCCGGAATGTTCGAAATGACACGGAGATCGCGGACACGAGGCCGGCCAGCGGCCGGCTCGTGGAGCGCGGCGAGAGGCCGGGGGCGTTCTAATTTTTTTAATTGACATTCGCACGGGTTAATTCTAGTCTGTTTGTGTTAATTGGATCACAACCTCGTGGCCCAGGCCCGCGGGTGGGCTGGGCGGAAGAAAGGGAGGGCCATGGCCCCCGAGACGATGAAGCCCCAGACCCGCCCGAATCACTACGTGTGTCCCAGCTGCCACCTCTACCTGCTCTCGTGGGACAAGCCCACGGGCAGGGTCGAGATGTTTCAGAAGGTGGGGCTCTGGGCCGACCTCTGGACCGGCTACGTCCGGCTGATCTGCCAGTATTGCCTCGGAGCGACCGACGTGTTGCCCGAGGAACTCGTCTCCCTGCTCCACCGGCGATACGGGCTCGGCACGGCGACGCTCGAGTCCCGACGCCAAGCCTGAGGCTCGCCCGCCGTTCGTCGAAGCTTCCCGGGTAGTTAGCTCCAGCCCGGGGCGGCCGCTCGCCGGCCGCGGCCGTCGTTAGGCTCCCCGTCTGGGGTACCCTGTCTCGGCTCCCCCTCTCAGCTTGACGGTCCAAGAGAGGCTGACGTAGGCTTGTTCCGCGGCGTTGTTCCCCGTCTTCGGGCAAGGACCGACGCTGGTGGATCGGGTCCGCAGCCGAGCAGAGCCTCGCGCGCCCTCGACACCCTGA
>CAZDYT010000464.1:0-3913 GCA_964509395.1 uncultured bacterium | reverse complement strand
TCAGTCCTCTCGGCCGGCAGGCGGTCCAGGAGTTGCCCGTTGATTTTGTTGGTGTCGGGTCGCTCGGCCGGATCCACACCGACGAAGCGCAGTGTCCCTTTCAGCAGCAACTCCACGATCTCCTGCGCCTCCCGCATGACGTCGCCGTGAAGCCCGGCGGCCAAGAACGTGTCGAGCGCGAGCCGTCGGGTTCGCGCCCGGCGGAGGTAGTCCCGCGCGAGACGGTCAGACGTCACAGCGTCACCACATCGCCGGGCTTCCAGTCCGGCTTGAGGTCCCAGTATTCGTAACCCTCCTTGTCCACGTACCGGCGAGCCCCCAGCTCGGCCAGCCGCGCCTGGAGCCGGCCGAGCACGCCCTCGAAGAAGCCTTGGCAGTCCAGCAGCAGCACGTGCCCGGAGAGCATTCCGAGGTAGTAAGGCCTGACTGTCCCCGCCTCCTCAGGCGTGAGAGCGATGAGGGACAGCGCGGCCGCGAACTCGTCCGACACCGCACGCGCGACAGGCCGCAGCATGCCGTAGCGGTCCCAGCGCTTTACCGGCAATCCCCGCACCACGACGAGGACGTCCACGTCACTCCCCGGTTTCGCCGTCCCCCGCACCTGGGAGCCGAAGACGACCACGCTGACGAGATCCGCCCCGAAGCGCCCCTTCAACAGCTCCACGTAGCGGGCCAGGTCGGCCCGCAGAGCCTCAGGCAGCATCAGCCCGTTCGGTCCTCCGCACTGCAAAATCTCCTTGAAATCTTGCAGCGTCGCTGAAATACTGCCGGCAGATGGCCCTCCACCCGCGCCGTCTCATCGACCTGCTGCGGAGCCGGCTCGCGTCCCGGCCCATCACCGTCCTGACGGGCGCCCGCCAGACGGGCAAGACGACGCTCGTTCGCGACCTCCTGCCAGCCGGCGGCGATCCGCCCGTGTACTTCTCGCTGGACGACCCCGACGAGCGGCTGCGCCTCGCTGCCGACCCCGTCCGCCGGCTGGATCACGGCCGGCGCCTGGTCATCCTCGACGAGGTGCAGAAGCAGCCGGCGCTGCTCGACGCCGTCAAGCTGCTCGCGGACCGGGGAGAGGGGCGGCGCTTTCTCCTGCTCGGCTCGGCGCAGGTCCACCTGCTGCGGCAAGTGCGCGAGACCCTGGCGGGTCGGGCGGCCCTCCTCGAGCTGTGGCCCCTCGGCCTGGTCGAGCGCGTCGAGGGCCCGCAGGCGCCGCTTGCGGGCCTCGACCGCATCTGGCAGGAGGGCGAGGCCGCCGTCCGCCGGATGGCCGACACGCCGCCGTCCGCCGACGAGGCGCGCTTCTGGCGCGCGCGGGCCGAGGAGCACTTCGACTGGGGCGGCTATCCCGCCCTCGAGCCGCTGGCGCCCGAGGACCGGCGCGCGTGGCTGCGCGACTTCCGGCGGACGTACCTGGAGCGCGATCTCGCCGACCTCGGGCGCGTGGCCGATCTCGATCAGTTCGCGCTCGCCCAGAACCTCCTCGCCGCCCGCACGGGCCGGCTCCTCTCCTACTCCGAGGTCGCCCGCGAGCTGGGCGTCGCCGTCAACACGGTCAAGCGCTACATCCGCTTCCTGGAGATCTCGTACCAGGTCGTCCTGCTGCGCCCGCTCCTGCCGACCGTGACCGCCCGGCTGGTCAAGAGCCCCAAGCTCTACTGGACGGACCCGGCGCTCGCCCGCCTCCTCGCCGAGCAGGAGGCCGCGCCCGACGGCGCCCTCTTCGAGACGGCCGTCTTCGACGAGGTGCTCCGCTGGGCCTCGTGGCAGCCGGAGCCGCCCGCCCTCCACTTCTATCGCACCCACGCGGGACGCGAAGTCGACCTCGTGCTCCACGCCCGGGACCGCCTGCTCGCCATCGAAGCCAAGGCCAGCCAGCGCGCCCACCGCACCGACGCTCGCCCGCTGACCGAGGTGCTCGGCGCGCTGGCCATGCGCGGCGTCGCGCGGGACGCCTGGCGCCTCGGCCTCGTGGTCACCCGCGGCCGCGAGGTCGGGCCGCTGGCGCCCACCGTCTGGGCCGTGCCCGCCTGGCTCCTGTTCGCTCCTGCGCGGTAGCTCGCGCGGCCCGCCTCGATGACGGAGAAGACCGGCGGCTTTACCAGCTCCAGTCCCCGCCGCGTCAGCGCCCACGAATCTTACCTTCGCTCAGAGACTCGGCCAGTCGAGCCCGCACGCCGAGGATCGTCAGCCCGACCACTTCCTTCTTCTTCTCGTCATATCGGACGACCACCCCCTGACCGATATCGACCCCCGCCGCCTTCCTGGGCTTCCCGATGCTCAGGTAAAGAACGTCGGCCTCCTCGTCGTAATCCCAGTCGATCCTTTCCTTTCTCTCCAGAATCTTCACCGCTTCCATAAGCGCCGCCTCCATGTCCCGCGCCGTCCTGCGAAGTACGCCGTGAGAACGAAGCCATCCGCTTCGGCCTCGTCGTCACCTGCGGCCGCGAGGTGGAACCCCCCGCCCCCGGCGTCTGGGCCCTGCCGCACTGGCGCCTCTCCGGCCCCGCAGGGTCGCGGGCTTCCCCCGTCGCTGCCCCGGCTCCTCGGGCAGCCGCAGCTTCAGTCCCATCCGCCGACACGCGCTCGCCGCCTTGTCCGGGTCAACGGGCTTGAGCCACGCCCCGAGCGGCAAGCTTCTGGTCTCGCGATAGTGCGCCTCGCGGATCCTGTGGATCCAGCCCAGTGACGCCGATTCCCACTCTGCCCTTCGCCGCACGCTCAGACCTCCTCCGGTGAGACGATCTCGATCAGCGGGTACCCTCGGCGCAGGTTCACGGCGTGAACCTCCCGGCGCGTCCGGAGATTGACCAGGTGCCGGAAGTTCCACGACACGAGCGCGTCGATCCGCGCGATGGTAGCGACCGCCACATGACGGAGATCGTTTCGATATCGCCTCGGCACGATCCTGGCCGCCTCATATTCTGCAAACAAGCGAATACCCTCGGCGTCCTCGGTCAGCAGTTCGAACTCGATCCCCCTGACTTCGTTACCCATGCCGGGGCGCTATGTCCACATTGTCCAGCACAACCGCGCATAGCCGATCCGGTAAAGGCCAGCCAGCGCGCTCACCGCACGGACGCCCGCCCGCTGACCGAGGTGCTCGGCGCCCTGGCCGTGCGCGGCGTCGCCCGCGACGCGTGGCGCCTCGGCCTCGTAGTCACCCGCGGCCGCGGCGTCGAGCCTCTCGCTCCCGGCGTCTGGGCCCTGCCCGCCTGGCGCCTGTTCGGGCCCGCGGGATAGCCCCCCGAGCCGCCGCCAGTTCTCGTGCCTCCGCGGTCATCAGGCGCCGCGATTCCCAACGCCACGGTACTCGCTGAACCCCGGCCCGGTGTTGACCAGGCCCAGCGGGACGATCGTCTCGACAAACTTACGGTGCCGCCCGCGCACAGGACTCTTGGTCGTGAATGAGCTCAGCGTCTCAAGATCCGCTTCCGGCCCGAAGTCGTCCAGCGGCACGACGTGCGCCCGGGGTGGCGGCGTCCACGCCGCCCGCTGCTGGACCACCTGGGTGAACTCTGTCCCGAGCGCTACCGCGCGGAACAGGCGGCGAAACTGCACGAACGATCCCCGCTTGCCGATGTAGGAGACGAACGGCCCCACCCGCTCCAGCCGCTCGGCGAGAAGGCGGTCACCGGCGCCGAGGTCAAAGGCCCACTGCCATGCGCCTCGTTGGTGCACGACTTCGCGGTAGGCGATGGTCGAACTGTAGGGCCGCAGCGGGTCGTCGCCCCGGGACTCCTGGCGCACCTTCACGAAGGTGTGAGTGACCACCGCCTCCGCCGGCGGCGCGACGCGCACCTCGACCGGGACGAGCGAGCGGAGGAAGGCGGCGCAGTCGGGATCGCTCAGCCCCGCCCTGAAGGCGGCATCGACGAAGGCCATCTTCACAGCGTACGGCGTCGCCACCACGAGCGTC
>CAZDYT010000463.1:0-3914 GCA_964509395.1 uncultured bacterium | reverse complement strand
GCCGGGCCGAGAAACTCGTCGAACCGACCGCGCTGATCACGGCGGCCCGCGTCGCGGTGGCCGGACCGGAAGGGGCGCAGCTCGAGGGCCGCCCCCCCTTCTCCGGGCGCGCCGTCGGCGCGCTCCTCGGAGGCTGCCCCTTCGCCGCGGCCTTCGTCCTCACGATCGGGCCGCGCCTCGAGGCCGAGGTGGCGGCGCTGGCCGAGCGCCGGGAGCTCCTGGACGCGTTCCTGCTCGACACGGCGGGCTGGGCTGCCATCGAGACCGCCGTGCGTGCGCTGCGCCTGGACCTGGGGGCCCGGCTGCGGCCTCGCGGGTGGCGCCTCACGCACCGGCTCGCGCCGGGATACCAGGACTGGCCGCTCGAGGAGCAGCGGGCGCTCTTGAGCCTGTTCGGGGACGCCGAGGAGCTGGTGCGGCTCTCCGAGCACGGGGTGCTCATCCCCTTCAAGTCAGTGAGCGGCCTCTTCGGCCTCGCCCCGACCCATCCGTGAGCACGTCCATCGTCACCGTCGAGGACGTGCACCTCGCCGGCGGGCCGGCGCGGGAGCGCGAGCTTCGCTTCTGCCGCGTCCTCGAAGAAGGCAACGTCCTGCTCTTTCCTCGGACCCCGTTCGCGCTGCCGGCCGAGGACCGGGCGTTCCTCTTGAGCCAGCGGCAGACGGATGCCCGCTACCACAAGAACATCGCCTACCGGCCGCATCGGGATCGGGTCACGGGCGTCGCCGCGCACCGGCCCGGAGACGCCGAGACCCTGCGGCGGGTGCTGCGCGAGTACTCCGGGCGCGTGGTCGCGTTCGCCGCCGACCTGTTTCCCACGTACGCGCACCGCTGGCGGATCGACTACGCGAGCTTTCGCCCCCAGGAGGAGGCCGGCCGCCCGCTCCCGCTCCGGGCGCGCAACGACCTGGTGCACGTGGACGCCTTCCCCACCCGGCCCAGCCTGGGCGACCGGCTCCTGCGCGTCTTCACGAACGTCAACCCGAGCGCCCCGCGCATCTGGCTGACGGGCGAGACGTTCGACGAGCTCGCGGCCCGGTTCGCCGTCTCCTCCGGCCTGCTCGATCGCGCGCGCCGGGGGGGCCTTGGGCGCCGGGCGCGCCGGCTCGCCCGCGCGGCGGGCCTGCCGGTGACCGTGCGCTCGGCCTATGACGAGTTCATGTTGAGCTTCCACCACTTCCTCAAGGAGAACACCGCCTATCAACAGGACGAGCCGAAGACCCGGCTCGAGTTTCCGTCCGGGTCGACGTGGATCGTGTTCACGGACATGGTGAGCCATGCCGTGCTGAGCGGCCAGTACGCCCTCGAGCAGACTTTCATCGTCGCGCGGGAGTCGCTCGCGCTCCCCGAGAAGGCGCCGATCGCGATCCTCGAGCGACTCGCGAGCGCCAGGCTGAGTTAACGGCCATAACCAAAGAGAGGAACGCACGATGGCCAAGGGGATCCTGTAGCGGCTGCGGGAAGGCGTGGTGCTGGGCGACGGAGGCTACGTCCTGGAGCTCGAGAAGCGGGGGTACGTGCTCGCGGGGCCCTTCACGCCCGAGGCGACCGTCGAGCACCCGGAGGCCGTGCTCGAGCTCCACCGGGAGTTCGTGGACGCGGGGTCCGAGGTCATCCAGGCGCTGGCGTTCTACGGGGACCGCGAGAAGCTGGCGACCGTGGGCTACGGGGACCGCGTCGGCGACATCAACCGGGCCGCCGTGCGCCTCGCCCGCCAGGCGGCGGGAGACCGCGCGCTGGTCGCCGGCAACCTGAGCATGACCTGGCAGTACGAGCCCGAGAGCCCGAAGGCCAAGGATCGCGTCCGGGCGCTCCTGGACGAGCAGCTCGGCCACCAGCTCGAGCTAGGGATCGACTTCGTCATCGCCGAGACGTACCTCTACCTCGGCGAGGCGCTCCTCGCCGTGGAGCGCGGCAAGCGGAGCGGGCTCCCCGTCATGGTCACGATGTCGTTCGAGGACAAGGTGGTGACCCGCGACGGCAGGTCGCCCGGCGAGTGCGCGAAGGCCCTGATGGAGGCCGGCGCCGACATCGTCGGGACCAACTGCTGGCGCGGGCCGAAGCACATGCTGCCCATCGTCGCCGAGATGCGGAAGGCCGCGAACGGGTTCATCGCGGTCCAGGCCCCGGCCTACCGGACCACCGACACCACGCCGTTCTTCACGGGGCTCAAGGGCTTCCCCGACGCCATGGAGCCCTACCAGCTCACGCGGTGGGAGATGGCGGAGTACGCGCGGCAGGCCAAGGCCGTCGGCGCGAACTACATCGGTGCCTGCTGCGGCGCCGTCGCGACGCACATCCGCGAGATGGCGCGCGCGCTCGGGAAGCCGACGCGCGAGCCCTCCCGCTGGAAGCCGGACCCCTCGAAGCCGATGTCGGCGACGGAGTTCTACCGCGACCGCCGCGCCCAGTCGCCCGACTGACTCGACGGCGCCCTTTCCCCTCTCCCCTGCGGGGGAGAGGGCCAGGGTGAGGGGGCCCAAGCAGACGGAAAGAAAGGGCCTTGACACGGGTGGGACGAAGGTCGTAGAGTCCCGGGCTAGGTCGGGACCCTGGATAGAGCACTGTGGCCCTTGATTGGGTCCCCAAGCAACCTCTGGACGCCCTCGTCGGCGACGGACATCGTCCGCGGGGGCGTTTTGCGTTTGGGAGCCCTCGGCGTGGCGCCCCGGACAGCCCGACGACCACGGTCCTAATGAACCCCGAGCCGGGTAGGAGGCCGCGATGAAAACCCCACGATGGGCACTGGTCGCAGTCCTGGCGGTGCTGTTCGCCGTCGTGCCGGCAGGAGGTGTCTTGGCGGGCGGGCCGCCGATCGCTCCGCCCGGGCTGGAGCAGGCGATCGCGGCCCAGGAGGCCCACACTGACGCCTTGCTCGCGAGACAAGGCGTCGTCGGCACGGGCGTGGGCGTCGGAGCGGACGGGCGGGCCGTGGTCAAGATCTACAGCGAGTCGGGGCGAGTGGCCGGGCTCCCGAAGCGGCTCGACAGCGTTCCGGTCGAGGTCGAGGTGACCGGCGAGATCGTCGCCCAGACCACTTTCACCCGACCTGTCCCCATCGGGGTTTCGAGCGGCACCGAACGCTTGATCGTTTACAGAGGGTGGCTCTATTGCACGGTCGGCACCCTCGGCGCGTGGGTGAAGGACATCGGCGGGACGGTGTACGCCTTGAGCAACGCCCACGTCTACGCCCTCCAGGGGTCAAAGCCATACGGGACTGTCCAGACTGGCTCGAGTGGAGACCGGATCCTGCAGCCGGGCCGCGTCGACATGACGGCTCAGGCGTGTGGGTCCCAGGCGGAGATCAGCGACGCCGTCATCGGTAATCTCTGGAAGTATGTGCCCATCGTCTTCTCGAAGACTGCCAACAACACCGTCGATGCGGCGATCGCAACGCTGACAACGACTAACATCACCAACGCCACGCCGTCCGACGGCTACGGAACGCCGAGCTCGACACCGGTCGCGGCGTCACTCGGTCAGGCAGTGCAGAAGTACGGGCGGACGACCGGATTGACCACGGGGACCGTTACCGGCGTCAATGCCACGGTGCTCATCAGATACGACATAGGCTTCGCGAGATTCGTGAAGCAGGTCGTCGTCCAGGGCACGAGCGGGTCGTTCAGCGCCGGTGGGGACTCCGGGTCGCTGATCGTGACCGACGACGGCGTCAACTCGCCCGTTGCGCTGCTGTTCGCGGGGAGTTCCTCCAGCACGATCGGCAACCCGATCGGCCTGGTGCTCGGCGCGCTCGGCGTCAGCATCGACGGAGTGCCGTGATCGACATCGACCCGGACAGGGATGTGACAATCAGCGCGCAGGCTGCCCCTGGCACCACGCCTGAGACGTGCTGGCCAATGGCCCCGCAGTGACTCCGTGATTAGCGCGCATTATTCACGAATGCACGTAGGGGG
>CAZDYT010000462.1:2084-3919 GCA_964509395.1 uncultured bacterium | reverse complement strand
ATCCGTCCTCGTCGTCCAGCCGACGCGCTGACCTGATAGCCCGGAGGATCGCGAGAGAGAAGGATTTAGATTTAGAGGTCGCGACGTGGTGGGGCGCGCCATCGCCTACTCAGCCTGTGCCCCCTCGCCGAAGGCGCGCGGCGAGGTGTTCCGCCGCCCTGATAGCCAGGGCGGCAATGGTCAGCGTCGGAGGCGATGAGCTGGCCGTAACAAAACACCCGCTCCCGACCAGATAAAGGTTCGGAACATCGTGGGCCCGGAGGTTCGCATCGACCACGCTCGTTCGTGGGTCCGTTCCCATGCGATGGGTTCCGATCTGGTGCGCGGAGGGGTAGAGGTCACCGGATCGGATATCGACGGCCCCCGTTGCCCGGAGGATTCTCCCGGCAACCCGTTTGCCTTCCTCTAGCGTCGCGCGTTCTGACGCCCTGACATGGAACGTGATATGCGGAACGAGACTCCCCAAATAGTCCCTTACCTGACGGTTGAGGGAGATTGAATTGCCGCGATCAGGCAGTTGCTCGCCAAACACGCGGATGCCCAGGGTATGCCCAAACTCCTGCTGCACGTGCTTTCGCAGCGCCTCACCCCACTTCCCGCTTGAGCGAGCAATCTCGCGGGGCGTCGGCCCGGCAGAATTCAGGAATTCCATAAAAAAAGCCCCTTGTTTCGATCGATCCCGGTCCACCGCGAACTGGCGGGTCATGGCCGTTGAGAATCCGATCCGGTACGGATAGACATCGTCCTTCACGCGCCCGGTCACGTCGATAACCGGCTGCGACATGAAATACTGGCCCACACAGCCACTTCGATTGGCCAGACCCTGGGGGAACCTGTCAGATGCCGAGAGGAGAAGAAGCCGTGGTGTTTCGACAGCCCCGCCAGCCACGATGAAGAAATTTGCCGATAGCCGATGCTCCTGCTTGTCGTGGCCGGCGTAGACCGCGGCTCTCACGCGATTCGATCCATCTACTTCGAGCCTCAAGACCGTCGCCTCCGTCAACACCCGAGCATTTCCCGTCGCCTCGGCTTGGGGAATGTGCGTCAGGTCCAGGCTGGCCTTGGCCCCCGTGGGACACACGTGGCAGGTCCCGCAGGCTAGGCACTGCGAGCGTCCGCCGTAGGCGATCGAGTTGCGGGCCTGAGGCAGGCCATGGATAGTGATGCCCAGGTTGTCACACGCTCTGGCAAACATCCGGTCCGTATAGCTGAACGCGAAGGGGGGGAGCGGAAACGGCGTGCTGCGGGAGGACGCCCACGGATCGTCGGCAGCCCCCGCAACCCCCAGGGCCTTTTCGGCCTTCCCGTAGAAGGATTCGAGGTCCACGTACGAGATCGGCCAATCCTCGGCGATGCCGTAGAGGCTGCGAAGGTGGAAGTCGTTCGCGTGAAATCGCAGGGCGTAGCCCTCCCAGTGCAGCGTGCTCCCCCCCACGCCGCGGGCACGTCTCCACTCCAGGTGATACGGGACGCTCCCGCCGGTGGTATGGCGGTCCAATCCTGCGATCGGAGTTTGCCAGGGATTCTCGCCTTTCAGGAATCGCCGCGTGTATTCCCAACGCCGGGCAAAGTCGTGTCGCGGACCGGATTCCAGCACCACGACCCGAATCCCGCGCCGCGCCAGCTCCCAAGCCATGACGCCACCGGCGACGCCCGCGCCGACTATGCAGACCTCAGCTCCGCTACTTCTCTCCATGCAGACCAGGTCTCTTGGGCTCTGCGCGGGTATAGCGAATCAGGTCGCTGCAGCGGCCAGGAAAGGCCCCGTACGCCACCACGGCCCAACCAGCCGGAGAGCGATAGTAGCCCTCGATCAGGTCGGGAACTGCCAGCGC
>CAZDYT010000462.1:964-2074 GCA_964509395.1 uncultured bacterium | reverse complement strand
CGGCCGCGGTCAGGCTGCCTCGACGATGCTGCCCGCGCGTTGCCGGGTCGCCGCGGTGTTGAAGCCGTCCGCCGATTCGCAGGTCGAAATGGAGCTGTGGCTGCCGGCCGGGAACTGGAACGGCAAGCTCCTGGCGGTGAGATGGGACGAGATACTCCCTTGTCCCGACGTCGTCGGGGGTCAAGCGATGGCGGACCATTACTTCCGTACGCTCGCGCAGGTCAAGGGTCGCGAAACGATTCCCACTCAGGCGATCAAGTAGCCTCGCTGTCATCCGGTAGAGCGCCAGGTAGCGGGGGCCGCTCCGCACGCGATCCTCGATGTGTTCGATGATATGGCCCCTCTCCGTCGGGGACAGAACCTTTCCCTCCACCAGCATCTCGGCGAAGGCGACGAGGTTCTCCATCTCCTCGGGAGACAG
This sequence comes from uncultured bacterium, assembly GCA_964509395.1. Taxonomy (GTDB): domain Bacteria; phylum Methylomirabilota; class Methylomirabilia; order Rokubacteriales; family DASRDR01; genus CAZDYT01. The sequence continues at coordinate 1,653 of CAZDYT010000462.1, read as the reverse complement.
CGTGCGGCCCGGGGAGGGGACCCCGGGGGCGGCACCCATAGGGGCCGCAAGGGCATCCCCTGGGCACCCAAGGCGCCATTGGAACAGAAAGACTTCAACCCACGGGACGGCGGCCAATACTGCTCGTAACAGCTTGCGCCTTGTCATGGACTCTTCCGAACTCGCTCGAGGGCGCGGGTTTCATCCCCCGTCCCCCTCACCGGCGCCCTCACTTGCCCGTCTCTCAAGGAGGCGAAGTAGTCCAGATAACGCTGCCGCAGGACCGGCTCACTGTAAAGCCGTTCGGCCGTCTGCCGTGCCAGTGCCGATGCCTCGGCGTACCGCTGGGGCTGATCCCACCACTCGCAGACGGCGTCAAACCATGGCCTGACTTCTTCCGCGCTCGGAAGCTGCGGGGTCGCCTCCGTCAGCCACTCGGGGATCGGCAAGACCCGTCCCGCCCCGGCAACGGTCTGCGGCAGGGAGCCCCGATTGCTGACCAACGGTGGGATGCCGTTGATCATCGCCTCCGCGGCAACCCGGCCGAACGGCTCAGGGAACACGGATGGCACGAGCAGGATCCTGGTCAGCGCGAAAAAGTCAGCAGGCCGCGGTGTCGGAGGAGCGGCCATGATTTGCGGATACTGCCCGAAGTCGATCCCTGGAATGCCGGTCAGGATCCCCGCATCCGCCGCCGACTGCACCACCAG
>CAZDYT010000462.1:0-954 GCA_964509395.1 uncultured bacterium | reverse complement strand
GCTTTATCCTGCTCGGTCAGGTCCTTGGCAGTCACCACCAGGATCGGGATGTCCGGCCGCTCAGAGCCGAGCATGTCCGCCAGCCGAGCGAAGACCGCCGCCCCCTTGGCCAGGGACGGGTTCACGAACGTGACGAATGCCCGTGACGCGGTCGGCGCGAGCACTTCGGACCAGGCGATCGGCGACTCGATGCCGGTGCTGACCAGCCCGAGCGTCTGCCGGTAGTACTCGGTCAGAAAGGGACTGGTCGTCAGCACATGATCCACATCTTTGAACCAGCGTCGGTCCTCGTAGCCACGATTGCGCAGGGTGAATACCGTGACCACGCCACGCCGGCGCGCCCGACGCATTGCCTCCCGCACCACCGGGTGGGCGCCGTAGGCGAGGAGGAGATCCGGCCTGAAGCGCTGCATCATCTCGTCGAACAGGTATAGATACTGCGCGGATTCCAGGGGGTCGGGTCGGTCCACCCCGTTCTGGCGCGTCATCAACATCGTCACCGGCACGGCGTCCAGCGTGAAGTGGACCGTCGGTCGTCCGGCCACGACGTTTCGCGGCTTTCGGACCGACCTGATGAATGTGGGCGAGGGCGGAGTCCGCCTCAGAGGCACGCCAAGCTTCGCCAGGTGCTCGTCGATGTCGGGCGGCCTGGCATCGAACCGCGCGGTCGCCAGGACCCGGCACTCGTGGCCCGCCTCGGTGAGCCACTGCATCAGAATGCGGACGCTATGCGCCGCGCCGCTGGTGTAGTCGGTGTAGACGTTGTGGATGGCCAGAAGGAGACGCACGGCTGATGTCGCGACGGCTCACAGAAGACGGCGTCGCGGTGAGCCGACGCCGCCGGGCATCCTAACCCGACTTATTCACGAAGCGTCGGGCGGGTCCTGCCGCGGCGAACAGCCCTCGCGGCGGAAGAGCGGGGCGCCCCTGAGGCCGTCCGGAGCGCCACGCGCG
>CAZDYT010000461.1:0-3922 GCA_964509395.1 uncultured bacterium | reverse complement strand
CCTCGCGGACCCAACTGCACGCGCTCGGGCGTCATGACGACGAATGGTCGCACGAGGTCCGCGCCGTGCCAAACGACCACATCGGCCACGGCCCTCACGAGGCCGGCTCGGTCGTCGTAGGTACCCTTCATGCTTGCGCGTGTCTATCGCGGGACAGCCAGGAGCATCGCATCAAGGAGTCGCTTTTCCTCGCTCTCCTTCGGATACAGCGCCGACAAGGCATTGGCAAGGCGCAGGAACTCCGGCCCGCGCCCGGTCTCGGCCTCGAGCAAGGCGCGCAGAGCATTGGAGGCCCCGGTCGCCTGGAAGAGCATCGCCGCGTGGACACGATCCAGGGTGGTGGCGTCGCGCCGGGTCTCGGCCTCCTCCCCGCTGCCTCCCGCCTTGGCGCCGCGCCCCTTCCGGCGGCCCTTCACGGGCGGACCGGCCGGCGGTTGTGCCAGCTCGGGGAACAGCGAGCCCTGGCCGGACCCGCGCGCCACCCTCGCGGTGGTCTCGATGCGCTCGGCAACGACTGTCGCCCCCTCCTCTCCGAAGAGCTGGGCCGCCCGCTCCCTGACGGGAAGGAGGCGAACGACCCCCTTCTCGGTCTCGATGATCCGCCCCTCCCACTGGTTGAGGTGGATGCCGAGCGGCTGGGCAAACCGCCGGACGACGTCGTAGATGAGGACGAGTCCCTTCTTGCGCCCGGGCTTGCCGCTCTCTTCGTCATCGTCGGCGCCCTCGGGCTCCTCGTTGTCATCGCCGGCGTCGCCCTGGCCGTTCTCGGCCAGGCTCGTGCTCTGGACGGTCCACAGGAACAGGGCCGTCAGCCGAGCGTCTTCCTCCAGCATGCCCGCGCCGCCGTTCCCGCTACCAAGGACCTGGGCGAGCGCCGCTTTGCCGACCGCCTCCCAGACGTAGGAGAGGTAACCTCGCCGGGCAGGCTCCCCTCGTGCCTCGGGATTGGCGCCGAGCCCCACCACCTCGCCGTCCGGCAACTCGACCCGGGGATACCGACTGAACAGCTCAAGCGCGGGCCCAATGCAAGCGAAGACGAGATCCGCCCCCCGGACGCCCTCCTGGGTGAGCCGCTCCATCCACTCGGCGATCCGTTCGGGAAGCGCGGTGAACACGTCGCCCCAGTCGCCGGGGGGCACATCCTCGTCCCGAGGTCGGCACACCAGATGGACGCTCGCCGACAGGGCCGCGGACTCTCGAGCTCGGAGGCGCGCGCCCATCTCCGTGACGATCGGCCACGACGCAGTGATAACCCAACCACCCTGCATCATTCCGGAGAGGAGCGCCTCCCAGCCCTCCGTCGTCTTGTGGGCGAATACGACACAAGCGAGCCCCTCCTCCCTCAGGACCCGTCGACCCTCTTCGAACGCCTTCGCCATTCCGTCTTCGAAGAAAGACTTGCCTTTGTGCCCGTACCGGACAGGGTCCCAGTGGGCCATCTCACAGAGCTCTTGCGTCTTTGGCGTCAAGGGGTTCGTCGGACAAAACGGGTCACGCAGCAGGGGGTGGTGCGGTAGGATCCGCTTGAGCCACACGAAGAAGAAGTCTGACAGATCCGCATAGGGCACCGCGAAGTAATACGGTGGATCAGTGAACCACACGCTTGCAGACCCATCAGGCAGCGGGACATCACATGCATCAGCGAGCTGAGTGAAAGCCCCGGTACCCGCTGGTAACCTTGTTGACTGCGCGCCATTCGCGGCATTGCCGAGGGACACTTCGAAACTGCCGCTCGCTCCAGATGTAACGACACCTTCCGAGAAGTCCCAGGTAACCGGCAGAGCCTGCCTTCCAAACACATGGCGCGGACATTCGGCAATCGGTTCCCATGCACAAAGCGAACACGCAAGCTCAGCAAGCTTTGACAGAGCTAGGGCTAGCGTCTGGTGCTCATCCAGCGGTGCGGACTTCGTGATGGCAGTTGCCAGTGTCAGCAACGCGAGTTTCTGACGGGACGTGAAAAGGTCGCCCCATCTGTTCATCCCGTACAGCGGCACATTGAAGGTGCCGCTCATGAGGGGGAGTGGTTCGTCCGGAACCGGCGACTGTCCACGAGCAACGGCCTCGTTCATCCGCTTCTCAAGCGCCTGCTGGGCCCGCCAGACTGTTTGGTAGTCTGCCTGCGTGGCGAGGCGGTAGCCCCGTCCCACTTCCTTGGTCTGCAGCGTGACCACGGCCAGGAGGCGTGCCCCGCCACTGCGTCGGCCATTCTCGTCGAGTACCACGTCCGCGCCGCCGCGCTGGGCCGAGAGCTGAGCGCGGACGCGCTCTGGCGCCAGTACGATCCGGCACGCTAGGCAGGCGGCCTTCGCCCGGGAGACGGTCGCCCGTGGCACTTCCGAATCGGTCTTTGGCTCGAAGACCTCGAAGACGATGTCGGGCGGCTGCTTCTTCGGACGCTCGATCCGGTACCTCAACGCCCGCCGGCGGTTCGCCTTCTTGGATAGCCAGAACGAGCGGACCAGCGGGATCTCCGCCCCGCACCCCGAGGACTCGCACCGGACCGTCCTCGCCCAGAGATACGCGATCGGTCGGGCGCCGTCGGAATCGACCGGATAATACTCGGCCAGCTCCTTCTCCGCCGCGGCCTTGATCTCGGCGCCAGCCCGCCGCAGCTCCTCGGCGAGCCCGGGCCCGTGGCGCGGGATGTCCTCGAGCAGTACCTTCAGGATCAGGCAGGCCACCGGGTTCAGGTCGCTGGCGAACGCCTCGCAGCCGAGCCGGAGCGCCTCGAGCGGGATCGACCCCCCACCCGCGAACGGGTCCACGACCAGGGGCGGCTCGTCGCCGTGAGCGGCCCGCACGAGCCCGCGGCCAGCCTCCAGGTAGATGGGCTCTCCGGCCGCGTCCCAGTTGGCGAAGTCGGCGATGAATCGCAGGAGCGCCTGGCGGAGGTCCACGTCGCCCTTGCCCTTCGGCTGCGGCAGCGGGGCACGCAGGATCGCGCGGGCTCTGTCCTTGAACTCCTTCGGGCACTCCGGGTCTCCCGGATCCGGCAGGAGCAGCGCGAGCAGCATCGCCCGGCACGCCGCCAGTGGCCGCCGCGCCCACCACAGATGGAGCGTCGAGGGATGCCCGTGGCGGATCGATTTCTCCCGCGCCGAGTGCCGCGACACCTCGGCGATGGGGAAGTCCACCTCGGCCAGCCGCTTGCACTCCCGAGGGATCATGGTCGGATTACCACATTTGTTACCACATTAACGTGGTACTACGCCTTCTTCGTCTCGAGCCGGCGCCACCGGGCATCGCGGCCGCGCCCCAGGATCTCCAGCCGGCCTTCCTCCCGCCACCGCTTCATGACCACCCGGATCATCTCCCGGCTCACGTTCGGGCACAGGCGCTCGACGTCGGCGATGCCGAACGGGCTCGGCACGTGCTCCAGCGCGTAGGCGACCAGGTCCGCCTTGGACCCACGGGTCGGCCGCTCGCGCTCGGCACGCTCCTCGAACTCCCGGTAGGCCGTCCGGAGGGTCGACAGGAGGTAGTGGAACCAGGGCAGGACGTCGTGGGCCCCTTCGTGCCAGCCGGCCGAGCTCCGCTGGAGCGCCTCGTAGTAGCTCTCCTTCGTCTGCTCGACGATCCGCTCGTGGCTGACGTACCGGCCGACCCCGTGCCCCTGATGATAGAGCGCGAGAAGCGTCAGGAGCCGGGACACGCGACCGTTGCCGTCGCGAAACGGGTGGATGCAGAGGAAGTCCAGGACCAGACAGGCCACCGCCAGGAGAGGGGTCACCGTGCCCTGATCCAGGCTGTGCCGGTAGGCGACGCCAAGCTCCTCGACCGCGGCCGGCACGCGCCCGGGCTCGACGGGACGGAAGCGGACCGTTCGCCGCCCGTCCGCGTCGACCTCGATGATCTCGTTCGGTGTGCGCTTCCAGTCGCCGGCGTCGCCGGAGGCGCCCCCTTGCGCAAGGGTATGCAG
>CAZDYT010000460.1:0-3925 GCA_964509395.1 uncultured bacterium | reverse complement strand
GCGGGGGCGTACATCTGCGGCGAGGAGACCGGGCTCATCTCCTCGCTCGAGGGGAAGAAAGGGTGGCCGAAGGTCAAGCCCCCGTTCCCCGCCGTCAAGGGCGCGTTCGGGCAACCCACCGTGGTGCAGAACGTCGAGACGCTCTGCTGCCTGCCGCCGATCGTCGAGCGGGGCGGCGAGTGGTTCGCGGCGCTCGGGACGAAGGCGCAGGGCGGGACGCGGATGTACTCGGTGTCGGGGCACGTCAACCGCCCCGGCGTGTACGAGCTGCCGGTGTCGGCGGCGCTCCGCGAGCTGATCTACGAGCACGCGGGCGGGGTCCGGGAGGGCCGGGCCCTCAAGGCGGTGGTTCCGGGCGGATCGTCGGCCGCGATCCTCACGGCCGCCGAGATCGACGTGACGCTGGACGTGGACGGGCTCCGGAATGCGGGCTCGATGGCCGGTTCGGCCGGCGTCATCGTCATGGACGAGACGACGTGCATCCCCGAGGCCCTGTATGTCGTGGCGCGCTTCTATGCCCACGAATCCTGCGGCCAGTGCACCCCGTGCCGGGAGTGCACCGGGTGGATCTACAAGATCTGCGGCCGGATCCTGGCCGGCAAGGGGGCCCCGCAGGATCCCGACACCATCGTGGACGTGGCCCAGCGCGGTCTGGGCACGACCATCTGCGCCTTCTACGACGGGGCCATCGGGCCGTACATCTCCTACGTGGAGAAGTTCCGCGCCGAGTTCGACTACCACCTCCGACACGGCGCCTGCGACGTCCGGCCGGGCCGGGTCGCCGCCCACGCCGGCGCGCCCTGAGCGGACACATGCGGATGGCCGGAGACCAGCATCGCCGTGGCCGAGCCTAGGGCAGACGCATTGCCGAGCCCGGGACCATGCCGACGCTGACGATCGACGGCAAGCCGGTCGAGGTCCCCGAGGGGACCAACCTCATCGAGGCCGCCCGGCGGCTCGGGATCGAGGTTCCGCACTACTGCTACCATCCGGCCCTGTCCATCGCCGGGCAGTGCCGCCTCTGCATGGTGGACGTCGACAAGGCGCCGCGGCCGACGATCGCGTGCAACACCGTGGCGACGGCGGGCATGGTCGTCCACACCGAGACCCCGCGCGTCCTCGAGACGCGGCGCTCGGTCATGGAATGGCACCTGATCAACCACCCCCTCGACTGCCCGGTCTGCGACCAGGCGGGGGAGTGCTGGCTCCAGATCTACTACATGCAGCACGGGCTCTACGAGCCCCGGATGATCGACGAGAAGGTCCACAAGCCCAAGGCCGTCCCCCTGGGGCCGTACGTGATGCTGGACGCGGAGCGCTGCATTCTCTGCTCGCGCTGCGTCCGCTTCTGCGACGAGATCACCGGGACCGGGGAGCTCGGCATCTTCAATCGGGGGGACCACTCGGAGATCGGGCTGTTCCCGGGGACGACCCTGGACAACCCCTACTCGGGCAACGTGGTCGACATCTGTCCGGTGGGCGCCCTCACCGACCGCGACTTCCGCTTCCAGGTCCGCGTCTGGTACCTCGATCGCGCGAAGTCGATCTGCCCGGGGTGCGCGCGCGGCTGCAACATCGAGGCGCACACGAACAGGCGGCGGCTCCACCAGTCGCGGGGCCGGCGGGTGGTGCGGCTCAAGCCGCGCTTCAACGCCGAGGTCAACCGCTGGTGGATCTGCGACGAGGGCCGCTACGGCTTCCACGACCTCGACGCGCCGACCCGGCTCACCGTCCCCGCCACCCGGCGCGCGGACGGGGAGCTCCAGCCGGTCGCGTGGCCGGAGATGGTCCGGACCCTCGCCGACCGCCTCCGCGCCGCGGGGCCGGAGCGGGTGGGCGTGCTGCTCTCCCCGAAGATGCCCAACGAGGATCTCTGGCTCGCGCGGCGGCTCTTCGTGGAGACCCTCGGCGTGCGCCCGGTGGACTTCCGGGTGCCGCCGCGCGCCCCGGGCTTTGAGGACGCCTTCCTGATTCGAGCCGACAAGACCCCGAACACCCGGGGCGCCGCGCTCATCGGCTGCGGTGCCGCCGGAGAGGCAGACGGGCGGCACGTCCTCGCGGCGGCTGCGGCGGGGCGGCTCGGCATCCTGTGGGTGTTCGGGCACGAGCTCTTCGCCGCGCGTTGGTCGGAGACGGAGGTGCGCGCCGCGCTCGACGGCGTCGAGTGCCTCGTCTTCCAGGGCCCGAACGCGAACGCGACGAGTGCACGGGCGCACCTCGTCGTGCCCAGCGCCGCCTACGTCGAGCGCGAGGGCACGTTCACGAACTTCGAGGGCCGGGTCCAGCGCTTCTGGAAGGCGGTGGAGCCGGTGGGTGAGGCGCGGGCGGATTGGGAGGTCCTCGCGGACGTCGCCCGGGCGCTGGGGCACGACTGGCGCCCGGCCCGCGCGGAGCACCTCTTCCGGGAGCTGGCCGCCGGGCTCCCGGCGTTCGCCGGCCTCAGCTACCGGGGGCTCGGTGACCACGGCGCGCTCGTGGCGGAGCCGGCGGGGGTTCGATGAGCGCCGCGCTGGTGGACCTGGGGATCGCCTTCGCCAAGGTCGGCTTCGCCCTGGGGTTCGCCCTGAACCTGGGCGGGCTCCTGACGTGGGTCGAGCGGAAGCAGTCGGCGGTCATGCAGGATCGCGTGGGAGCGAACCGCGCCTCGATCCTCGGCCTCCGGATGTTCGGGCTCTTTCACCCCCTGGCGGACGCGATCAAGATGCTGACCAAGGAAGACTTCATCCCCGCCCGGGCCGACCGGGTGCTCTTCCTCGCCGCGCCGTTCGTCTCGGTGTTCTTCGCGCTCGCCGGGTTCGCCACGATCCCGTTCGGCGACGTCCTCCGGGTGGGGGGCCGCGAGATCTCGCTCCAGGCGGTGCCGCTCAACGCCGGCATCCTCTACGTCTTCGCCATGCTCTCCATGGGCGTCTACGGGGTGATGCTGGCGGGCTGGTCGTCGGCGAACAACTACGCGCTCCTCGGAGGGCAGCGCGCCGCGGCCCTCATGATCTCCGCCGAGGTGGCGATCGGCGCCTCGATCATGGGCGTCGCGCTGGTCTACGGCTCGCTCGACCTCCAGGAGATCGCGCGGGGCCAGGGCGCCTACTGGGGCGGGATCATCCCCCAGTGGGGCATCTTCACGCAGCCGCTCGGGTTGATCCTCTTCCTCACCGCGGGCATCGCGTCCACCAGGCGGATCCCCTTCGACTTCCCGGAGGCAGAGTCGGAGATCATCGGCTACTTCATCGAGTACAGCGGGATGAAGTTCGGCATGTTCATGATGGCCGACTTCGTGGAGACCGTCGTGATCGCCGGGATGAGCACCGCGCTCTTCCTCGGGGGCTGGCAGGTGCCGTGGCTCCTGGCCGACGGCTTCCACGTCCCCGGCGGCTTCACGTGGCCCCTTCCCCACCTCGCCGTTGCCGCCCTCCAGGTCGGCGCGTTCGTCGTCAAGGTGGTCTTCGTGTGCTGGTTCCTCATGCTGGTCCGGTGGACGCTCCCGCGGTTCCGTTATGATCAGGCGATGCGGCTGGGGTGGCTCGGCCTCCTGCCGCTGTCGATCCTGAACATCGTGCTCACCGCGGCGATCCTGCTGCTCTAGGCGGGAGGCGCTCGCATGGCGACGCTCAGGCCGGTCCTGGTCACGCGGCGGATCCCGCGCTCCCGGCGCCAGCGCTTCTACCTGGCCGAGGTGCTGATCGGCCTCGCGGTGACGGCGGCCCACTTCTTCCGCAACATGGGCCAGTGGCTCAGGGGCCGGAAGGGTGCGGTCACCTACCAGTGGCCGGAGGAGCGCCGCCCGCTCGCCTTGCGGCTCCGGAGCCTCCACCGGCTCGTCCGCCGGGAGGACGGCTCCCCCCGGTGCGTGGCGTGCATGATGTGCGAGACCGTCTGCCCCGCCCACTGCATCTACATCGTGGCGGCGGAGCATCCGAACCCGGAC
>CAZDYT010000459.1:0-3936 GCA_964509395.1 uncultured bacterium | reverse complement strand
TCGCCGCGTCACCCGCGGACCTCCGTCGCCGCGTCGTCCACGCGGAATTGCCGGTGAGGGTTCGGTTCATCGGGGGGCTCACGCACCGCGAGAGAGCCTGCACCGGCATGCGCCAGCCCCTCCGGCCTCCGCTCCGAGGCGCTCCTCTACCGGCCCAGGGCGGCGAGCATGTCCTCGACGCGCGTGAACTTCAGCCGGGGCCGCCCCTCGGCGCGCCCCCGCGCGACCTCCAGCTCGTCGAGGCGAAGCCAGTCCGCGTAGGAGAAGAAGTTCGGCTGGCGCTGGCGGATCAGGGCGTCGGCGGCGCCGGCTTCGGGGGCCGAGGGGTCGAGGATCGCGCCGCGCGCGGCGTCTTCGACCATACAGGCCACGGTCTCGGCCGCGTCGGGCTTGTTGGTGCCGATGACCCCGGTCGGCCCGCGTTTGATCCAGCCGGCGGCATACTCGCCGACCACGGGCTGCTGGGCGTCGGGGTCCATGATGCGTCCCTTCTCGTTGAGGATGACGCCCCACTTGTCGTTGAAGGGCACGCCCGGCAGCGGCACGCCTCGGTAGCCCACGGATCGGAAGACGAGCCCGACCGGCAGCTCTTCGAACCGGTCGGCGGGCCTGGCCTGGAGCGTCCCGGCCGGGGTGGCGTAGAGCTCGTTCCTCACGAGCCGCATGGCCAGGACCTGGCCCGCCGCGTCGCCGATCAGCTCGACGGGTGAGCGCAGGAACCGCAGGATCAGGGTCCGCGCCTTCCCGCTCGGCCGCCGGCGCGCGTACTCCTGCAGGATGTCGACCTTCTTCAGGGTGGCCCGGTCCTGAGTGCGTTCGAGCGCGGCCCGGCTCAGCGGATCCAGCTCGACTTCGTCCGGGGGCGCGGTGATCTCCGCGCCGGGCAGCTCCCCCAACTCCTTGATCTCGGGGTTGGTGAACGCCGCCTGGGCCGGTCCGCGCCGCCCGATGAGATAGACTTCCTTGATGCGGCTCCGGCGCAGGGCGTCCAGCGCGTAGTCGCTGATGTCGGTGGTCGCCAGCTCCGCCGGGGTGCGGCAGAGGACGCGGGCGACGTCCACGGCCACGTTGCCGACGCCCACGACCGCCACCCGCTCCTGCTGGAGGTCAAACTGGCAGTCTCGGTACTCGGGGTGGCCGTTGTACCAGGCCACGAATTCAGTCGCGGGGTGGCTTCCCCGGAGGTCCTCGCCGGGGATTCCCATGCGCCGGTCGGTCTGGGCGCCGGTCGTGTAGAGGATCTGGTGGTAGTGGGCTCGCAGGTCCGACAGCGTGACGTCCTTGCCGAAGTCGACGTTGCCGTAGAAGCGGAAGCGCGGCTGGGCGGCCACCTTGTCGAAGGCGGCGGTGACCGCCTTGATCTTCTGGTGATCGGGGGCCACGCCGAAGCGCACGAGCCCGTAGGGCGTCGGCAGGCGATCGAACATGTCCACCTCGACCACGAGGCCCGCCTGCCGGAAGAGATGATCCGCCGCGTAGTACCCCGCCGGCCCCGCCCCGATGATCGCCACCCGCAGGGGCCGATCCGCCGTGCCGGGCCGCGGCATCAGTGTCCCGTGTCCAGGATCTGAATCTGCAGCGTGTCCACCTCACCTTCGTACTGATCCCGCTGGGCCTTCACGATGTCCCCGATGGAGACGATGCCGACGAGTTTGCCCTTGTCCACGACCGGCAGGTGGCGGATGTGTCTCTCGGTCATGGTGTTGGCGGCCGATTTCAGGTCGTCCTCGGGTATGCCGACGATGACGTCTCGGGTCATGAGCTCGCCCACGGTTCGCGCGAACACGTTTTCGTTTCCCGCGGCTTCGCGCACGATATCGCGCTCGGAGAGGATCCCCACGGGCTTGCCGGCGTCGTCGACGACCACGAGGGCGCCGATGTTGTGCTGAGCCAGCAACCCGAGGGCGTCCCGGATCGATTGCTTCGGCCCGATCGTGATCACCCTGACACCCTTGCGGGCCAAGACGTGTGCGATGTTCATGTGGCGTTCCTCCCGCTCCCGGCGACTGGGCCTCGCGTGATAGTGAATCTCCCGCATCATAGCCGCGCGCCGCGGGCAGGACAATACCCGCGGCGGACGTGCCTCCCGTGCGGAGGCGCCTCGGCCGCGGGTCGGGCGCGAGGTCGGGGCCGCCGGTTGGCCGCTCAGGCCGCTTCCTTCATCGCCTCCATCAAGTCCAGGACCGCCTTCCGCCCGTCGGCGAAGTACATCAAGGTGTTGTCGGCGGCGAAGAGGGGGTTCGGGATCCCCGCGAAGCCGGGGCTCAGGCTGCGCTTGATCACGACCACGGTGCGCGCCTTGTCCACGTCCAGGATCGGCATCCCGGCGATGGGGCTCGTGGGATCGGTGCGGGCCAGCGGGTTCACCACGTCGTTGGCGCCGATGACGAGGGCGACGTCGGTCTGCTCGAACGACGGGTTGATCTCGTCCATCTCCTTGACCTTGTCGTACGGGATGTCCGCCTCGGCCAGGAGCACGTTCATGTGCCCCGGCATGCGCCCCGCGACGGGGTGGATGCCGAACTCCACCTCGCTCCCGCGGGATTCCAGGAGCCGTGCGAGGTCGCGCACCGCGTGCTGGGCCTGGGAGACCGCCAGCCCGTAGCCGGGCACGATCACGACCCGGCGGGCCGTCTCCAGCACCATGGCGATCTCGGCGGGCGAGACGGCCTTGACGCGGCCGGCGTAGATCTCGTCGGCCTCGGCCCCGGTCACGACCTCGGCCCCCACCCCGCCGAAGAGAACGTTGGCCAGCGAGCGGTTCATCGCCCTGCACATGATCTGCGAGAGGATGAGACCCGACGCGCCCACGAGCGAGCCGGAGATGATCAGCATCGTATTGTCCAGGACGAAGCCCGTGGCGCAGGCGGCCAGGCCCGAGTAGGAGTTGAGCAGGCAGATCACCACGGGCATGTCGGCCCCGCCGATCGGCATGACGGTCGTGACACCGAGGATCGTGGACACGCCCACGAGAGCCACGTAGAGCCACGTCGCCCCGGGCTCGGCCACGAGCCAGGCGCCGAGGAGGAGCGCGAGCCCGAGCAGGGCGGCGTTGATTGCCTGCTGGCCCTTGAAGAGGATCGGCCGGCCCGGCAGGATCTCCTCGAGCTTGGCGTAGGCGACGAGGCTCCCCCAGAAGGTCACGGCGCCGATGAGCCCCGAGGCGGCCGTGGCCACCGTGCCCTGGAGCGAGAGCGCCTCGCCGAGGCGGCGGGCCTCGATGAGGGCCGCGCCCGCGACCAGCGTGGAGGCGCCTCCGCCGGAGCCGTTCAGCAGGGCCACCATCTGCGGCATGGCGGTCATCCGGACCGTGAGGGCCATGACGGCGCCGATCGTCGAGCCCACCGCCATGCCGGCCAGGATGACCCAGTAGTTGACGATGTGCCGATCCAGCAGCGTGACGATGATCGCCATCAGCATACCCAGCGCGGCGACTTGGTTGGCACGCACCGCCGTCCGCGGGTGGGACAGCCCCTTGAGGCCCAGGATGAAGCACGTGGAGGCGATCAGGTACGCGAGGATGATGAGCCCCTGCCGCACGGCTCACTCCTTCCGCTTGAACATCCCGAGCATGCGGTGAGTGACGAGGAAGCCGCCGACCACGTTGATCATCGCGAAGACCACCGCCACGAACCCCAGGACGGTGCTGAGCCAGGTGAGCTGCAGGCCCGCCGAGAGGATCGCGCCGACGATCGTGATCCCCGAGATGGCGTTGGAGCCGGAGGTCAGCGGGGTGTGGAGCGTCGGCGGGACCTTCGTGATGACCTCGAACCCGACGAACATGGCCAGCACGAAGACGGTCAGCGTGAGAGCGAACGCTTCCATCATGATCCTCGGCGAGGGGCGTCGCCGATCTCCCGCGCACGGCGCTTTGTCAGCATCGCCTACGATCTCGGGGCCTCGATGGCCCCCGCCGGGGCCAAGCCAAGCGCGTCG
>CAZDYT010000458.1:0-3943 GCA_964509395.1 uncultured bacterium | reverse complement strand
GCGGACCTCCTGCTCCTCGACCTCCCGTAGCGAACCGTCCGAGCGCGAGCGGCACTTTTCCCCGGGATGTCGGCCGCGCTATTCTGGCGACCGATGGCGCTCTGGCCCCGCCCCACGGACGAGCAGGGACCCCTCGACCTCGACGCGATCCGCCGTGAGGTCGCAGCCTTCGCTCGCGGCAGCCTCGCCCCGTGGGAGGCGGCCTACCTCCAGTACCACGGCCGTCGGTACCAGGACACGCTGCGCCTCCTCCCCGAAGGGCACGGGCGCCGGCTCCTCGACGTGGGCTCCTTCCCCGGCCACCTCTCGGCGCTCGCCCAAGTGCGGGGCTGGGAGGTCACCGGCCTCAACAACGCCATCGAGGGCGCCGGCCCGTGGGCCCTCTTCCTCGAGCGCTGCCGGGAGCGGAAGATCGAGATCGCGAGCTGCGAGGTCGAACGCGACGCGTTCCCGGCGCCGACGGGGTCGTTCGACGCGGTCCTCTTCTGCGAGCTCTTCGAGCATCTTCACTGGAACCCCTTCCACACCCTCAAGGAGATCTTCCGGGTCCTCAAGCCGGGCGGCCTCCTGATCCTCACGACCCCCAACCTGCGGCGCGTCGAGACGCTCTTCCGCTATCTCCACGACTGGGGCTCCCAGCCCCCGGTGAGCCGGCCCTTCAACACCCTCCTCCCGTCCCTGCTCTACCACCGCCACAACCGCGAGTACACGGGCAGCGAGCTGGACTACTACCTCGCCCGCCAAGGCAAGGACCTCTACGACTTCCCGCTCGACCGCGTGTACTACTCGGATTGTCTCGACGACGACCACGAGATCCCGGCGCTCACCGGGCAGCGGGTCACCGGGCTCGAGCGGCTCGCCGCCCGCGTCCTCCGGCGCTCTTTCCCCCGGACCCGGGGGCAGCTCATCGCGCGCGCCGCGAGGAGCGACGCGACCCTGATCGAGTGGAACGCCCTCGGCGCCCCGGAAGGGTTCGGCCCCCTCCAGGAGGACGCGCAGCCGGTCCAGGGGTTCACGCGACGGCTGACCTTTCCCTTTCGCCTGACCGGGCCGAAGGCCGCCTTCGACGTGCCCCTCCCGCCCGGCGCCGGGCCGGTGCTGGTCTCGCTGATGGTGGCGCACCCGGTGCCCGACGAGGCGCCCCCTACATGGACGCGCTGGACGCTCGACGGCCACCCGGCCATGACGCTCCCGCTGTGTCCGAGCCCGCGACCGGTGCGCGTCCGCCTCCTCGTGCCGGAGGTTCTTGCCGCAGGCGGCGCCGTGCGCGTCGGGCTCGAGGCCTCGCCCTGGCGCGAGCCGGCGAGCGGCCGCGAGCTCGGTCTCCATGTCGGCGGGCAGTGGGTGCTCGCCGAGCGCCTCACCGGGCCGGCCGCGATCGACGCCGCGATCGCCCGGACGGCGGCTGACCGGCGGGCGGAGGAGTCGTTCGACGATCGCTGGTGGCACGCCGCGGAGAGCCTCTACGCGCCGCACCGGGTCCGGCAGCCCACTCTCGAGATGGGGCCCGGCGACGACGCGCAGCTCGGCGCGGGCTGGTATCACCGGGAGGACTGGGGCCGGATCGGTCCGATGCGCTGGAGCGCGCCGGAGGCGATCGCCTATCTGGCCAGCGCCGGCGGCGTCACGGCCGTCTCTATCCGGGCCTACGCGGGCGAAGCGGCGCTCGGCCCCGCCTCCGGGTGGATCGTGGTGGAGCACGCCCCACCGGACGGCGCCTTCGCGCGGGCCAGTGAGGTCGCGTTCGCCCTCCCGGCCGATGGCTGGGAAAACCTCCGGGCGCCCATCCCGCCCGCGCCCGGTTGCGTCCGGGTCACGATCCGCGTCGACGCGCCGCGGATCCCGCGCGAACGGATCCCCGGCGCCCAGGACGCGCGCCCGCTCGGCCTCGCCGTCCGGCGCCTCCGGCTCGCCTGACACGCGGGGTCCCACTCCGCCCCGGGTCCGCAGAGTGACCAGACCCGGCCGGATTCGGTCTCTGGCCGCTCCGCGGCCCGGCTGGCCCGACGCCGTTCGGCCCCGTTCGTTGACGGACCACCCCCCGTGTGCTGTAATTCGATTTGGTTGGGGGATGGTCTAGGGGTAAGACGCCAGGTTCTGGCCCTGGCAACGGGGGTTCGATTCCTCCTCCCCCAGCCAACCTCCCGTCCCCCCTACCTCGTCTCGGCCTTCTCGAGCTTGGCCCACGAATCACGTAGCGCGACCGTCCGGTTGAAGACGAGACGCGCGGGCGAAGAGTCGACGAGGTCAGCGCAGAAGTAGCCGTTACGCTCGAACTGGTAGCGGCTCCCGGGCGTCGCGCCGGCCAGGCTTGACTCGACCCGGCACCCCGTCAGGCGCTCGAGCGAGTTCGGGTTCAGGTGCGCCTTCCATTCCGACTCCTCCGCGTCACCTCCGGAATTCGCAGTGAGGAACAAGTGGTCGTACAGGCGAACCTCGGCGTCGAGCGCGTGGGCGGCCGAGACCCAGTGGAGGGTGCCCCTGACCTTGCGGCCGCGCGCGGCACCGCCGCGGCTCGCGGGATCGTACGTGCAACGCACCTCGACGATCTCGCCGCTGCGCTCATCCTTGACCACGCCGACGCAGGTGACGACGTACGCGTAGCGTAGCCGCACCTCGGCGCCGGGGGAGAGGCGGAAGTACTTCGCGCGTGGGATCTCGCGGAAATCGTCGCGCTCGATGTAGAGCACACGCGAGAAGGGCACGGGGCGGGTCCCCCTCTCGGGGGACTCCGGATTGTTCATGGCCTCCAGCTCTTCGACCTGGTCGTCGGGATAGTTCTCGACGATCAGCCGCAGCGGGCGCAGCACCGCCATCACCCGGGGCGCCCGCTTGTTGAGGTCTTCGCGGAGGCAGTGCTCGAGGAGCGCGACGTCCACG
The DNA here is from genome assembly GCA_964509395.1 of uncultured bacterium. Lineage (GTDB taxonomy): Bacteria > Methylomirabilota > Methylomirabilia > Rokubacteriales > DASRDR01 > CAZDYT01. Next base: position 1,063 of record CAZDYT010000458.1, on the reverse strand, counting down.
AGGTTGTCGGCCTTGGCGACGCCGATGCGCTCGCAGAAGTCGCGGATCGCCTCGGCCGTGTAGCCCCGCCGGCGAAGGCCAGCGATGGTGGGCATGCGGGGATCGTCCCAGCCCGTCACGTGGCCTCCCCCGACCAGCTCCAGCAGCTTCCGTTTGCTCATCACGGTGTGGCTCAGATTGAGGCGCGCGAACTCGATCTGCCGGGGGTGGTAGACGCCCAGCGCGTCGAGGAACCAGTCGTAGAGCGAGCGGTGGTCCTCGTACTCCAGGGTGCAGAGCGAGTGCGTGATCCCCTCGATCGAATCGCTGAGGCCATGGGCCCAGTCGTACATGGGATAGAGGCACCACGTGTCTCCGGTCCGGTGATGCGAGCTTCGCCGGATCCGGTACATGACGGGATCCCGCAGGTTCAGGTTCGGCGACGCCATGTCGATCTTCGCGCGAAGGGTGCGGGTGCCGTCCTCGAACTCGCCCGCGCGCATGCGCGTGAAGAGGTCGAGGTTCTCCTCCACCGAGCGGTTCCGCCAGGGGCTCTCCCGCCCCGGCTGGGTGAGGGTGCCGCGATACTCCCGGATCTGGTCCTGACTCAGGTCATCCACGTACGCGCGGCCGACTCTGATGAGCTGCACGGCCCATTCGTAGAGCCGCTCGAAGTAGTCGGAGGCGTAGTACAGGTGCGGGCCCCAGTCGAAGCCGAGCCAGCGCACGTCGGCCTTGATCGACCCCACGTACTCGACGCTCTCCTTGGTCGGGTTGGTGTCGTCGAACCGAAGGTGGCACCGGCCGCCGAACTCGGCGGCGATGCCGAAGTTGAGGCACATCGACTTGGCGTGGCCGATGTGGAGATACCCGTTCGGCTCCGGGGGGAAGCGGGTGACAACCCGGCCCCCGAACTTGCCGGTCCCGAGGTCCTCCGCGATGATCGTCCGGATGAAGTTGGGTGTCCGCGGAGTCTCGGTCGACGTCATCCCCGGGGTTCCGTTCTGCGCGCGAATCGGTGGCGAGGCATCGACGTGATCTTACCACCGCCCACCTGTGACCCGGCCGAGACTCTGCGATGCCT